>NZ_RQFW01000019.1:300000-557610 GCF_004770145.1 Leptospira bourretii
CCATCAAAGGTGTTTTTGATAAAGTACTCGGAACTATCTTTAATCCTATCGAATTTTTGCAAAATGGATTTAAACCAGCATGGTCCAGGACAAAAAAATTCTTAGGTGCTTCTTATCAAAGTCTCTTTGACCAAATGTCTTATAAACTTTCCATCCTACTCTATGACCGAGTGTATCTTCCCACAGAGGCCAAGGAAATTCTTCTGGGTGACAACACAGAATCAGATTATATGATCTTTACTTTGTACCAAATCATCTGTATGGGAAAACTCTCAGGTGATGAATTAGAAGAATATTTGTACAAACTAAACTTTCTCGGTCGCGATGCCATCACAAGAGATTCTGCCAAAAAAATTAGACTACTCGCAGAAGAAATCCAAAGAATCCACGGGACCATCAATCCGGTGGCACTCAGTCTTATCAACCGAACAAGCCATGGTCCGAGTGAAGTGGAAATGCGGGAAAAGGTAAGGGAGGCATTGCCTACGGGGATGTATGACTCAGTTTTTTCCAAGGAACAAGCGTTCTATGGAATAGAAGGAGCAATGGGAATGGCAGTGCTTCTAGAAAGTGAAGGATACTTAAATCTGGAACAGATTTTAGCAATTGTTGCGGGAATGATTGGAAAAGTGTTGGAAGGAAAACTTGTGGATGAAGGTTTTTTATTGAAATTAATCGATGAACTGACACTACCTAAGTCAGCCGAAGGGACTAAACAAAAAGTAAAGGAAGGCCTAGTTGCGGCCTTCCAATCATAAAACAAACTTTATACTTTTGTATCGTTTAGAATATGGCCGTTTAGTCCTGAAAGCGGCTTAAATAATAATGGAAAAATAACTTCTTTTTCGTAACCAAACTGACTGCGTTCATCACAATTGGAATGAGAAAACAAATCCAAAGTGCAAAAGTGGAAGTCTGTCCTGCCTGTATAAAGTCAACGGCAACCATTTGTTTTACAACAAAGTAAGGGAAAAAAGAAAGCAAGGTCAAAAGAAAAGAGACCAAAATCCTTTCTCTTGAATTTCCTTTTACATAATAAAAACTATTTGTAGAAATATCAAACCGAGCCTGAGTCCATTCGCGAATCTTTAAAAACGGTTTTTCAACAATCAAATAACTAATTAAAGCAATAAAGGTTGAAATGAGTAAACTAATCAGCGAAGCCTTGAGCAGTCGACCAAGACCATTGTTGTTTACAATTTTATGATCTAAAACAGATAACATAACGGTTGTATTCACTAACATATGAACTAAGTATATTCCATAACTCAATTTACCAACAAAGACCAACAAGGGATTTGCCAAAAACCAAGATACTTTGGAAAAAAAACCACCAACAGCGCCATAAACAATGACAAAGGCAAAAAAGGAGTAAAAACTAATTCGATAGATGATAAAATATTCTTTTGCTTCTGAGAACTCTAATGTGCAAAGATAACAAAAAATGAATACCAAAACAATAAACAAAAAATAAAAACTTAGTTTAGCACCCGGAAGTTTGGTAGATACTTTCTGTGCTCTCCAAAGCTCCATGAGTAAAATTCCATACACAAATGGTTCAAAATGGGTATGGATAGGATGGAACAACGTCTGCACATAAACCTCAAATGAATCCATGGGTACATTTAAAAAATAGTAGTAGCGAATAAAATTAGGGAGTAACAATAAAACAATTAAAAATACAATTTTCTGGATTCGATTTTGCAAAACCTTTGTATAAAACAAAAAAGCAATTGGCATGGCCAAATAAAATTGTTCTTCCATTGATAGTGACCAGCCATGTACTAAAATCCGATTCGGGAAATAATTGGAAATATAAGTTAGATCAGTCCACCAGTAGTATAGTTTTATTTTTAACCCAACAAGTCCGTCGGCAAAAGAATCAGCACCCTCCATTTCTTGGCTTTTCTTCAAAATCCCTGCCATAATGAGGATCGTTACAGAAAGGATCAAATAAAAGGCCGGAAAAATCCTTAACGAGCGTTTGATTACAAAATTTTTCCAACTCTCTAAAAAACTAGCACGTTCCAATTCTCTTGAAAAAGAAGTAGATACTAAAAAGGAACTGATGACAAAAAATAAACTCATTAGAAATTCAACGTTCTGCGCATTGTTTAAATAAGGTGCATAATGACCGGGAAAAGCATCCAACGAAAATGCAAAGCAGTGGAATAAAATTACGAAATAACAACTAAGGGCACGAATGCCGTATAACTCATTAATTTCCTTTTTGTTTTTCTTGAAAATTTCAATAAAATATTCTTTCATATTGGTACGATATTGGCATTATGTCTTGATAAATCATAAGAATGCAATCGATAATTCTTATTTAACCATTTGAATTGGAAATTGAACAAAAGGAATTTTTATTTAAATGAGAGAAGGCAAAATTAAAAACAGGATCTTTGGGATATTATTTATTCTAACAGTTTTCTATTCAATTGAATATACGCAACCTAAGTTTTCCCTTTTTCAAGATAGTCACGATAAGGCAGTACAAACATTTTCAATTTGGAAAAACCATTTTTTAAAGGAGGATTTGTATTATCCTGCCAAAACTTTTGACCCTACTCTCGATTTCTTTCATTTAGCTAAAAATTTACGTATCCAATTTAAAGAAAAATTAGTAAGTGCCTTTCCTATACAATTTGCATTCATGATGGCTCCCTTTCTATCTTTTTTACCTATAGAATTCTTACCATACACTTCATTTATTTTTCTTGCTCTTAGTTTCTTCGTATTAAACAGGAATTATAACTTTTCTTTGCTTCTACTTGCCCTAACCTATTTCACGACTTTTCTATGGCCTCTAAGTTGGGAATATTCAGAATTTCCTGTAGTTTTTGCCTTTTCTGTTTATGGGCTCATTCCCTTCCTAAGGAAAAATAGCTCAGGCCTCCAGCATTTTTTTGCTGGTTTGGTACTAGCCTGGGTAGTCATTGTTCGATTGGATACCTTGCCTTTCCTTTCACTTTTTTTTGCCGCACATTTTTTCTTCTATGTAAAAAGAAAAGGACTCAATCAATTTAAGGATTATTTCCAAACCTATTTCGTTTTTTTTTCTTCATTAATTACTTTTCTTTTAGTTCAACTAAGCATTAACCAATGGTTATACGGACATTTTTTGGGAACTAGGTTTTTAGCAAATCAGGACGGATTTGCCGTTGGATTCGCAGAAAGATTACAATGGTTTCAAAGTTTATTGTTTTTTTCCAATTTGAAAATTGGATTCTTTGGTTATATACCTTTTGCACTAGTTCTTATCTGTTTTTACTGGCTCAGATTGAATAAAATTTCTGATTCAAAAAAGGCACTACTTGTGGCAATGACCGGGACTTTACTGACCATTCCATGGATAGCTCCAAACGATGGATTTAACAACTGGGGACCGAGATTCTACACAATATTAATTTTTCCTTATCTATACCTATTAAAACCATTGATTACATTTTTTTATCATAGAAAGAAAAAGCTATTTTTTACCTTCTTCCTCATCTTTGGTATTTATACTTTTTCCATAGGTATCATTGGAGCTAAAATACAAAAAACCAAAACAAACTTAGTAAAAAGATTTACCCCAATTCTAGAGGAAACAAAGCCAGATATTCTAATATTCCAGGATTATTTAAACTTATATACCAGTGGAACCTACTATTTCAATCATATAGTGATAGTCTCTTATACAACCGATTCGAATATGAACCTGCTCGAAAAAATTGCACCATTATACCCAAATCAAAAAATTGCCTTCGTTGCTTGGAATCCAGATTTATTTTCGAAAGAAATAAAAGACGCAGTAAATGAAGATAAACGTAAATCAGGATATCCAATCTCTGATTGGGATATAAAACGATTAGAAGATCAAATGCGAAGCACAACTCGAAATTTCGAGATTCTAGATCGGCAAACCTATCGCATATGGACTGGAATCCTTAAATAAAAAGATTCGATCAGACAAAAAACAATAGATCATTTCTTTTTTGATTCTATTGTTTTTCCCTTAACAAACTCAACAACATACAGCGGTCTTCCCTTAGATTCCTCAAAGATACGTGCTATGTATTCGCCCAAAATTCCAATTGATATAAGAATGGAACCGCCAATCAAACAAATAAGTGTGACAATCGTCGCCCATCCCGGATTATAAACGATAGGCATCTGCAAAATGAAATGTTGGAAAGCACGGAATAAAGCATAAACACCCACTGCAAAACCAATGATTGCAACAATGATTCCAAGACCCAAACTAAACCTTAACGGTAATGGGGAAAATGAAACTGCAGCATTCATTGCAAGTTTTAACATCTTTCGCAAAGGGTATTTTGTTTCACCTGCTACACGAGGGTCTCGATTGTAATAGACCGGTGTCTGAGGAAAACCGATCCAAGCATTCATTCCACGGAGAAACCTATGATTTTCACGCAATCCATTTAAAGCATCTAAGCACCTTCTCGAAATTAATCGAAAATCACCAGAATCTAAAGGGAGATCTTTATGAACCAAAATTTTCATAATACGATAGAAGGCCCAAGCTGTTGTTTTTTTGAAAAAAGACTCACCCGATCGAGCCATTCGTTGCCCATAGACAACATCATACCCCTCCCGATATTTAGTAAGCATTTCTAGAATTACTTCCGGGGGGTCTTGTAAATCTGCATCCATAATAACAATTGCATCGCCCTTGGCATAATCCATCCCGGCAGTCACAGCAATTTGATGACCAAAGTTACGAGAAAGACTAACTACTTGGATGCGCGGATCATCCTTGGCCCAATTCACTAATTCAAAAATGGTATGGTCATCGCTACCATCGTTTACAAAAATTAGTTCTGTTTTCGTCGGTAACGTTTCCAAAAAACGATTTAAACGATCCTTTAAATAAGGAAGAACTGATTCTTCATTATAACAAGGGATAATAATTGTAAGCAATTTCGGATTATTTCTACTTTCTAAAAAATATTTCATAATAAATTAATTTTCCAAATCGTGTTTAATAAGAATCCAAAGAATAGTAAACTCTAAAGACTGATCAGTAAAAATCTACTTAACCTTAGCATATTCTTCAACGGTAAAACCATACAAAGTGGTTTCTTTAACTTTCTGAAAGTTCAAATTAGAAGAAAAAGTCATACCATTACCGCCGATCTGCCTTTTTACCACACAAATACTTGATTGAGAAATATCTAAAGGTTCGCGTAACATCAAAGGCTGAACTCCTTCTATTTGATTCCAACGCAAATAAACCGATAAAAATTCTGGGAATGAATCTGTGAGAACAAGAGGTTTCGTACAATTTAAAGAAACAAATTTAGCGGTTCCTCGCCAGTCCTCTTTAAACGCGTTATAGAAGTTTTTCTTAAATTCAAACAATGAAACTAACGTGATCAAAAACAGCAAAAAGACAACATATTTATTCTTAAGTTTTTCCCCCAATTGATCAGCAACAAACAAATACAACAAAGGTAATGTTACAATCCAGTTTCGATTTGTTACGATTGGTTTATAGAAAGAGAACAATAGAGTAGATGTAAGAATAAAGCCAGCAACTAAAAGAAAATTCGTTGAATTCGAGAAGAAAAACTGAGTCGACCGTTCTTTCCGTTTTTGGATATTCCTAATCACCAAAAACACAAAAACAATAAGGGGAACAACAAATGTTAATAAAAAGATTTTTTTTGACGTCGCATAGAACAAAGAATAATAAGTCAAAAATAAAACCAAGTTAGGTGGGTCAATCCAAGCAGCTGTCTCAATTTTTGTACTTCTTGTTAAATGGTAAATAAATGGCAAAAACAAAATGACATTCAAAATACCTAACGTAAAAAAGCGACCCGCATACGGGTTACGATTTTTAAGAGATAATAACCAATAAACAAGAAATATGCTACCTACAAAAATAAAACCAAACAAATGAACATAAGATGTTAAAACTGAAACTAAGCCGATACAAATCCAACTAAAACTTCTCTCTTTATCAAAATCAAGATTATGCACAAGTACAACAATAACCGATGTTAAACAAAGTAACAATGAATAAGATCTTACTTCTTGAGAATAGTAAATGGCTCCCGGCGAAAGCGAAATAAAAAAAATGAATAAAAACCTTTTGGCAGTATCCCACCGCTTTGTTAAAACAAAAATGAATATCAAATTCAAAATTGAGATAAACACAGGAAATATTTTTACGCCAATTTCAGTGAAGTTAGGTAAAAATCGTATCCATAAGGAAAGCAAAATCTGAAACAGTGGAGGGTGCGGGTCATTCTCGATATAAGACCAAAACTCGGTCCAATCAGACAGTGAAGAGGCATAAACAGAAAAAAATTCATCGCCCCAAAGACTCTGCCTATCAATTCGAAAAAAACGTAGGAAAACCCCTAGGGAAATTGAAGCAACAATTCCAACTTCCATACGAATTTTCCAAAACAAAGAAAAATAACCCTTTATCATTTTAACCCAACAGTTAATGTCTTCCATCTCAAGCCATTAACACAAACCTCAATCTGATTTAACGACGATTAATCCCAAATAACAAATTTAAGAATTAAACTTTAAGAGATGTTTTTTACATGCTCTAAACAATATAAAATTTTGTAAAATTCAAAATAGAAACGAAAAAGAAGCTGTTAAGAATCGTATAAAAAAGATAGATCAGATAAAAGAAAAGCTGGGCAAAAATGGACACAAAAATCAAAGCAATTTTGTTTTCAAAACTATACTTTGATACCCGAAAATAGTTACGAACTAACTCTTTTTTCGAAACCATTATTTTCTAATCGACAAAGAAAATTAAGAATAAAACCTTATCTGAGTTTTACCATAAATCAATGAAAATATGCAACGTTTAGAAAATCGAGGCTATCGAATCATGAAAATGACTACCCCATTCATTTTACTTCTTTCGTGCCTGATTCTTCCTTTTCTAAAATTCCACTTTGCCTTTATTAACTCGCAACTTATTGGAGATGGAATAGACAACATCCTTGTACTAACCATTTTTGAAAGAAATATCATTAACTTTTCGAACATTCTGACCGGTCAAGATATTACAACGATCTATTCGAGCAATGGATTATATCCCTACACGGAAACCAATCTATTCACAGAACCACTTTATTTCCCGACACTGCTCTACTCCTTACTAAAAACACTAACAGGAAGTAAATTACTCGCTTTTAATTCACTATTCATCGCAGCTTATGCCATTAATTTGTTTAGTTTTTACTACTTATCGAGATGTTTAAAAAACACAAGAACATCATCCATTTTAGCTTCTATCATATTCAGTAGCGGGCATTTCTTCTCGATACAATACGTACACCTACAAAATCAATTTGCATTTAGCTTTCCTCTTATTTTTGCCTTTACCCTGCGATACAGAGAGACCAACAAAAAGGATTTTCTATTTTTAATATATATAACTCTTACCTTACAATTCTTTTCATGCAACTATTTCGGACTTTATGGTTTATACTTTTCTTTTTTAGCTTTTTATATAACCAATCTATTAAGAATTAAAAACATAACTGATTTCAGGAAAACAGTTTTCAGCAAAACGGAGATTATGTTAGGATTAAACTTATTGATCCCGGCGTTGCTTTTTGTAGTTACAATTTTTATTTTTTATGGATGGTTTCTGATTCAGAATTATGAGTTATATCCCAAACGTATCCTGCTGGAAAACCAACATTATTCGAATACTATTCTTTCTTTCTTGAGGATTCCTGATGTAATTTCGAACTTTCCAAGCATCGTTTTAAATGGCGAGACTCATAACAGCGCCCACATCGGATTTTTACCTCTAGTCGTAATTATAATCTTTCTAATGTATCGCAAATTTCGAAGTACGTCCGCTTGGATCCTACTTGGACTCTCTTTACTCTTTTTCTTATTTAGTTTAGGACCAATTATTTCTATCCATAACTTTGAAATTCCAGGTCCTTATACAATCCTTTACCATATTTTTCCCGGGTTCAAAAACTTAAGAGTACCATCACGAATTTTTATTATCAGTTGGTTTTTTATTTCTGTTTTTCTACTTATGCTCACAAGAACTGCCATCTGGAAGAACAGTCTTAAATTGAAGATTGCGACATTTTCACTAATTTTTGTTGAATTCTTCTTTCTAACTTCAATTAACGAAGCAAACAAGTTACCAGAACAGATTACTACTCTGAAGTTAGATTTGCCATCAAATTCAAATATTGTTTTTATAAAGAAAAAAAAAGGGATTTATACTTTAAATGATGATGGATTTCCAGAGTGGTATCTTCTGAATACAGAATATAAAACGCCAAATGGATACTCTGGATTGACTTTGCCTTTTCAGTACTATCTAATAAATTTATTGTATAACAATTTTCTTACGGATGAGTTAGCTCATTACTTTAAAGAATTAGGAATTTCGCATATAGCCATTTCACATCCGGAATCCAGCAAAAATGATAAATTGTTTGAATTCGACTTTAAGGTTCCAAAATCCTTAAAATTTCTAATTTACGATAAAGCGAATCATTTATATTTATTTAAAATTGAAAATAGAAACGAGAGGACAGTAGAATTCGTCAACAACAACATAACTAACATTGAATCATTGGATTACATAGTAGAAGAAACTTCAGTCCCGAAGAAACAGGAATTCCTTAACGATAAAAAGCAAAAAACTTATTGGCAAAGTTTTTCGTCAGGATTCCAAACGAATTTAGACTTCATCAAAATTAAATTACCTTACAGTTCTAAAAAATCATATCTCATAAAATTGAATTCTGGCCCTTTTTTAGAACGCCTGCCCTATGGATTAGATATTTCCTGTGGAAGTAGAATACAAAACTACAGCTTTCCAAAAATAGATGTTGAGAACTTCCTTTCAAAACCAATTTCAAATCAGTTCATGTATTTCAAAATCAATAATTGTAATTCCAATCATTTAGAAATTCGGATAAACAAAACCACACCTTATTCTGTCTTTATGTTATCTGAACTTGAAATATTTCAGTACAAAGTAGAACCGTAGCAACTAAGCAGTCGCAGATATTGGATTTATTTGAGTAGAGATACCTAACCTCTTTTATAATAAAGGGTACAACGAACGTCTTGTTGAATTTGAACAGATTCAAACCGATAATTTCTTAAATAAGTTTGTAGCGCTAACACAAATTCCTGAGAAAATTCACTTTCACCTTTTTTCTGCGTCAATATTTCATGAATAGACTTCGAATTACACCATGTCACAATATTAACTTTTTTCTTGATAATATCAGAAATGACCTTCTCCCCTGAAATAGCAAAGTTAACTGCAAATGTTTTCTCCAAATAATTATTTGGCTGAATGTATTTAACAGGTGGCAGCTGATCTAGAATAACATATGGCGCATGACTCCCTGATGCAACAAAGAAGTAACCTTGGCCGGAAACCTGTTCTTTTGTTATCTTACGAATCGCATCAGCCATAAACAAACCTTGATCCGGAATAGAATTTAATGTCTTAGCAATATGATTTCTCTTTCGGATAGAAAAAATAAAAACGCCGACAATACATAGTAGTAAGATTGCCCTAATTACTATACGTTTGCCAAAAGTTTTATCGAAATCGAAGACAACAAAAGATATAAAAAGCAAAATCGGAAACAGCACTGCTAACAAATAGTGCTCATACAAAAAACCCGTCCACACAGCACCCAAAGAAGAGGTCAAAAACCAAACAAATGCAACAGTAGCGCCACGTTCTAACTTAAATTTCTTCGTAGTGTAAAAATGATATCCTACAAAAAAGAAAGAAAATAAATAAAAATATTTTAGATAAAAGATAAATTCTAACTTTTCATAAATTGTCGAAATTCGAACGTGATTTTTTCCAACCGCCAAAATAGAATTCCAATACGAATCAAAAGAGCCTAAGTGTAAATAAACGGTAATAGTAATCAGAATCGGACTTAGAAAAACAAAAACATAAAGTGCATATTCATAGAATATTTTTTTGAATACTTCAAATACTGAACCACTTTTTTTTATTCTCTCATCAATGAATGAAAAAACAAGGGCCGCGAAAAAAAACAAGATTACATCAAAAACAATAATGTATTTGATAATGAATGCAATTCCCAATACGAAAAAGGCGATCGACTTTTGTGTAACATTCACCTTCTCATTAACGAAGAGCAAGTAAAACGAAATTGCTTCAAAAAGGAGGAAATAAATTTCTGTATTAGAAGCCAAACCTGACGAATAGTAGACAAAACTATATAAAAAAACAAAAGAAATCAACAACGATTCCTTAAACCTTTTTCTGTAGTTAGAAATAAAAAGAATAACAGCTAAAATGCTAGAAAAAACGTAAGCACTAACCCTCATTGTTAAAATAGAATAATCGAAGAATAGTAACGTAAATGCATGAACTAAGTAAATACCAAGTGGCTTCAAATCCCAATAATCTCGATAAGGCAGAAAACCATCTAGGATTGACTTACCCATTATAAAGTAGGTTAACTCATCCCAGTCGATAGTTGAGTAATAAAAAGTAAATGAACGGTAGTAGAAATTAATTAAAAAAATTAGCACGACGGCTGTAATTATGTTTAATTTAGTTTTCATTATTTAATAAAATTCAGTAAACAATCTTCTACTCTCTTCCCAATCCAAAGCGAGGATACATCCTCACCCCTCCAATGCCTAAGATTAATCTCACATAAAATTGGCCGAAAGTGATGTTTCTCACAATATCCCAAAGTTGCCTCAGGATTTTTTAGCTCATTTTTTGAAATCCTATGTAATTCGGAGTAATGAAATAAAAATTTCTCTTGGGAATAGCGGTAGGAAGGGAAATCAGGCGGAAATATGGAGAACGATGAAAAATTAAGAATTTTTGGTACTTGTATGAGATTTTCCTGAGGGAATCTAACTAGGTTACATTTGTGATTTTTATCGAAATTCGCATTGATAATCGTTTGATTGTAGAAAAATTCATATTTATAAAACAATCTTGATATGAGAAAAGTGGAAAATATAATCAATAACACATAAACAAACAATTCCGACTTTCGCTGATTAATTAAATTTTGTTTTTCCTCCTTCTTAAGAAGCCAAGGATTGAAAGACAAAACAAGTATAAGAGAAAGCGGATATACATCTAAAAGCATATCAAAAGAATTATGAATCAAAAAATATATAATTGCAAAATGTGCGAGTTGAAATTCCCTCTTTTCTTTTATTATCAAAAAACATGACCTAACGAACAACCCAAGAAAAAAGAGATACAGACCAAATCCCAAAAAACCTCCATAAAACAAAACTGTAGTGGGTAAATTATGGGTATGGAGATATGCTCCATCAGCTTTAGTTGCAAACGTTTCCAAAACGATTCCAATATTTTTAGGTAGATATGCTAATAGAAAATTATGTTCACCAAATCCCAAACCTAACAACCAACGAATAGGTTCCAAACTGATAAATATTTTATAAAATGCCTTCCACAACTCTAGTCTGCCGGAAGAGAGAGTATCAAACCAAGCCCAATCAAATCCAAACACGCTTTCAAAAAAAAGAAAATGAAGCGGAAGAAAGTGAACAAAAAATAACAAAAACAGCAGAAGGCTAAGAAAGTATTTCAGATAAGAATATCTCAAATACCTTACGGCAACAAAGGTAAAAATCAAAACGGTGCTAGCAATAATACTCGCTCGCGAGATCTGATTTAAAGAAGTAAAAAACAATAAGGCGAAACTGAAAGCGTAAAAAAAAGAATCTTTCTTACCTTTGGCTTCTCGAAATCCAAACAAAAGATAGGCAACATGAATTCCCAAATAGGCAGCAACCCTATTAGAGTTCATGATACTGGAGCTATCTTTTGTAAACAGCAAGACTGTATCATTAGCATAATAATGTCGCGAAATAACTTGAAGTATATTAAAAGAAAAAATAATCAGAAGTAAATTTAAGTTTAAATCAAAAGAAAAAGATAACAAAAAATAAACCAGTAAAAATAAACCAAAATACACCAAGTATCCTTGAGAATTAAAACCGAATACCAATGATACAAAAAACAATACAAAAACAAGATAAACAGACCAATGAATCTCTTTTGATAATTTATTGAACTCTGGTGAAATCCTAGCAATGAGTAGCGGATAAACTAACAAAAAGGATAACTCAGGTAACTCAGAGAAAAGAAAAGAATAAGATATACCAGTTAAACAGAATATACAAAGGACATGAAACTGCAAAATAAACTTTGAAGACTGATAGCTCTTATGTAAAATAAAGAAGAAAACCGGAATCAAAAAGGGAATAAACCTAAATATATCGGGGTCCCAATAATAGCGACCTAACTTGTAATAATTAACCGCAAGAGAATTAAAAAAAGAAGCAACACCTATCCAATAAGCGAGCCAATAAAGTGAATCAATACCGTAGCTCTTGACATTTACTTTACGATTAAAAGCAAATTTGATAAATATAGATAAAATCGAGAGGTTAAAAATAGTTTGATAAAAGGTTTTAATATGCAAATGACTTTGCGAAATAAAGACTAAAGTGACTCCAAATATTAAAAAAAGAATATGAACAAAAATACTTTTTATTGCAATATTCATTTCTTTTGCATTAACAGGGAGTCAAAATGTATGATTTTTATTTTTTCCCTATCCCAAATACTATTTAAAGATAAATCAAAATTAACATTAAATTTCTTTTCCCAAATCTCCTTTGGAAATTCGTAATTTACTAATTTATTATCCTGCCAATAAAGGTATAATATCCTCTTAAAGCCATTTTTCAAAACTACATGCTCAATTTGATCCCATTCGTCTTGAGAATAAACAGCTATTTGAGGGTATTCTAAATAAGTGACCCCCATTAGATATGTTGTAGAAAGGCCTCTATGAATGATTAAATCCGGATTAATTTTTGAAATTAGATCTGAGTATTCATGAGATACTTTTGCAGCGCCGCTCCAATGTTTAATAGCTCGTAGATTTGATTTATAACTAAAATATAATGTAGTAAGGAATAACAGAACAAATGTAATGATTGCTATTTGAGAATTTTGAATATACTTTCCTGAGGAGAAAATTTGGAAAACCCAAAGAAAAAAACCTATAGACATCAGATAAACACCACTTTCATAATAGCGCAATCCAAGGATATCAACACCGGCTCTATAAGGTGAAACAAAGGGAAGCAACAATATAAATAAATATCCAGAAATCAGATAATCATTAAGTTTCACATTTTTCAATTTTTGTACAAATGAAAATAGGAATGGAACAATGAATAAAACTGCGAAAGGATAACCCTTAAAAAGACCTATTTTATATTTAGATCCCCATAGATCTGAAGTCCAATTAACAAGATAATCGCCTAGATTCAAAATAGCCGTATCATGGATTGTATTCAAACCCCTCATTCCCATGAAGTGACCGTAGACCTTTTGATTCCAATAGGAAAAGGCAAATGTAGAAAGGAAAGATACAATTCCGATACTAAACAATATTCGAAAATTCGTTCTATCCTTTACGTTCCTTACAAAATTTACGAAAAAAAATAAAAGTAGTGCTAAAGTAGATTCTGGTCTTAATTGAAAATTAAAAGACAGACAAATTCCCGATAAAAAAACAAACAGGTATGCACTTATATTGATATTGTTACTAAGAAAAATTCTTTTATAAAACAAGAGGGATAAAATGAAGAATGTATTTGTTAGTGTAAGTTCAGAATAATCCAGCGAAGACAAAAATACTGGGCTAAAAAAATGTATAAACAGACTAGCACATCCGCTCTGGACTACTGATAAACCAAATTGTTTAAAAAATATAAAAAGCAGAACTAGATTCAAGAAGAAGAAAAATATTGGAAAATATATTACAAATGTAAAAGAAGTCATCCTTGCCATAAATGCGTGAAGCACTGGCATAAAAATGGGATATTGAAAAAAACAAGTATCATTTGATGCAGAAAGAGCCCAAGGATAACCTAATGGAATGTTTTGTAACTGGAATCCGAATACTCCCGCAGGAAAAAAGCATTGGCGGGAATATGGCGAAAACCCTTCCTTATAATAAGAATAAGTTTGATAGTATTTGATTTGCGGATCGCTACCGATTGCAACATTAGGCTGATTCCAGTGGTATTTATAATATACGGGGATCATAGTCAAAAATAAAAAAACTATGAACAAAATACTTATTTGGAATCGCATTTTCATTCTAATAAACAGTTAATCTCTTTTTAAAATATGAGCTGTAAGTGCGTTGATTCCGAACAAAAAAGCAATAAGCCCTGAAGTAGAAATAACGATCAGCTCCCGTTCAAAATTTAAGAATTGAAAATTACTAACACTCCACTTCCACATCAAATAAACAAACATAGTGACAACTACAGCAAACCCTGAGACTAATACAAAAAAAAGGCGATCCTCGCTCCAATTTAGTATTCGAGCATAAACGCCGCTTACAACGCTTTGCTTAGTTGCAATTTGTAGACCAATATTCCAAATACTAATTCCGATGATTGCAGCGAAAGAAAGTAGGACAAGAGAATGGATTCCATAAATTCTGAAGCCATAAAACTCCCATATTCCCCCTATATATAAACCGCAAACTAATTGACTGAATGCAAGAAGTAGAATAATAAAACCTGTTTTCTGAAAAAAATAAGGTGCATAAAATAGAATTCTGAGTAGATGTCTCATACCATCTCGCCAAGTTTTTAAATGAGGCGTTCGTCCTGGTTTATCTGGATAAAGAGAGACTGGTTCATGTTCCATCTTCGCACCTTGTCTCAGTGCTTTGATCAACATCTCAGAAGCAAACTCCATTCCTTTGCTGCGAATATCCCAACTCAAATAGCTACTCTTCTTGAAACAACGAAACCCTGAATTACTATCTCGTATTTTAAATTTCTTTGCATATAAGCGATTAATAATCCAATTAATCACAGGTGTTCCTAGGTACCTATGTAGAAACGGCATAGCACCTTTATGAATAGTGCCATCTAATCTAGACCCTATCACCATATCTGCACCACTTGAAATTAACTTTTGAATTAACCTTGGGGATTCTAAAAAGTCATAAGTATCATCAGCATCGGCAAATACGATAATCTCACCTTTTGCATTTCGAATTCCAGAATCTAAAGCTGCACCATAACCTTTTATGGGACAATTCTCAACTCTTACTCCCAAACTCTTTGCAAAATCCTGTGAGCCATCTTCGCTCCCGTTATCAGAAACCAAAATTTCTAATTCGAATCTGTCTTTGAATTCTTTTTGGACTGATATACATTTCTCAAGCACAAAAGGTAGAGTTTTTCGTTCATTTAAACAAGGTATAACAATTGTAACTACTGGCTTTTCCATATAACTAAATCACACAATCTAAATCTTTTTTACTACAAGAATCATACTTTGACCAAATGGCAATGGTAAATAATCTAACCATGCAATAAACGGAATGAGACTATTCATAATCATAGCATCTTGTTTCTTGATCGCCTTTTGATTCATAAGCTTCATTTTTACAAACCAACCAATTGCTCCAATTGGATTAAAATACGACTTTTCCAACCACTTGATTTTCAAATTCTTTTCTAAGGCAGATTCCCATCTCTTTATATCTGTCCTCGAATACCGTCGGATATGACCAATTTTTTTATCAAAAGATGAATATAGTATTGGAAGTGCAGGAACAACGGAAACGAAAAATCCACCCTTTTTCAGCAACTTTAACGAATGATTCAAAACAGCCGTATCATCAGGTATATGCTCCATTACATTTGATGAGTAGATACAATCATACTGGTTCCAATTCTTTACAGAGAAAATATTTTGACCAACCTTCTGAATGTTTACATTCGATCTAAATCGTTTTTTCAGAATCGAATAATTTTCCTTTGATAAGTCATAAACTTCTACAGGAAAATTCTCAGCAACAATCGAAGCGATCGTTCCAGTTCCAGCGCCAATCTCAAGATTTCTCTGGCCTAAATAATCCAAAATCTTACTTGCAATCCAAC
The DNA here is from genome assembly GCF_004770145.1 of Leptospira bourretii. Lineage (NCBI taxonomy): Bacteria > Pseudomonadati > Spirochaetota > Leptospiria > Leptospirales > Leptospiraceae > Leptospira > Leptospira bourretii. Next base: position 316,006 of record NZ_RQFW01000019.1, read on the forward strand.
GATTATATGTTTCCGCCTCTTCTATTGTTTCAAGAGTCTCAATACCCTCACCTTCTAATGAATAACTAAAATCATTAGATACAAAGGCATCAGGTTTTCTTAAAAATACAAACTGATCATAACTGACAAAGTTAATCAAAATGACAAACCCGATACTCACAAAAGAAGAAGATAGCCAGCCAAAACCTATAAATATCATAATTGCGAAAATTATGATCCTTATTAAAATACTCCAGAAGGATACAATGTGAAACTGAATCAGCTTTGGGAAAAAGTCTTCCCAACCCTCCAACCATGTAATAAATTTATGCAAGGGATACGAAAACAACAATGCTAACTCGAGGGCAAGAAGGTTACCTAGGTTTTTTTGCCAAAAACCTTCACTGAAGTATATATACGTAAATATCCATCGAGCCATCCAAGCATTAATCCAGAATACAACGATCCCGATTAACAAATATCGATAATGTCTTCCCTCAAATAAGGAAAATAGCCGTTTCCACATCTTATATTAAGTTCTATTTATAACCAATTTGCAGATTTTGGTATATAGTGATCGGGCATCTCATTCTTAAAGAAACTAACCTTAGATGCAAACAAATTAAAATAAAAGATATGCCTTAACGCTGCAATGCCATCCTTCCATGTAATTTTTTTTCCCTCTAAATAGTTTCTAGGGTAATATGATATTGGGAATTCCTGAACGCGAATTTTCAATCTTGCTAACTTAGCGGTGATTTCTGGCTCAAAGCCAAACCGATTAGATTCCAAATTAATATTTTGTATGATATCAGATCGGAACACTTTATAACAAGTTTCCATATCCGTTAAATAGAGGCCACTGAGGAAATTAGACAAAATCGTTAGGAAACGATTCACAAGATAATGAAAGGTCCGATGGACTTGTCTTCCATCCTTTTTAAATCTAGATCCAAAAACTACGTCAGCTTTGTTAATCAATATAGGATTTACCAACATATGTATCTCGTCCATGTCGTATTCGAAATCGGCATCCTGTACAAGGATGATATCTCCACTTGCCTCTTGAATACCTCTACGTAGCGCCGCACCCTTCCCCTGATTTTCGGGCTGCTGTAATATTTTTACATGATTCGTGCGAAAAGAAAATTTTCCCAATATTGAAAACGATTTATCTTTAGAACAGTCGTCAACAAACACAAGTTCCTTATCTGCAGGAAGAGAGAGTTTATCAATGCGAGATAGGAACTCCTCCAAATGGGCTGCTTCATTATAGATCGGAATGATTAGGGAAATTAATGATTTTGGTGTGCCGGTTGCTTTCTTTTTTGCCTTCGGAAGTGCCATGCGGATATATGACCATACCGTATTCGCAGGGCAAGCGAATATTCGAAAAATGACATGATTTAAATTTAAGAGGGTACAGACGAAACGCAAATATTTCGTGTGTAGAAAACCTAACAGAAATCAAAAGCCAACCGAAGGCTAGCCAAAACAAGAAAAAACAAACGATCTAGAGTAACGGGATTAAAATGGTGGGTAGGGAAAGGGAAGGGAGGCGAAGAAATTTGAGATTGTTATTTGGTTTTGTATTTTCGCAAACCAAGCAGTCCATGGATTAGAGTCAGAATCAATGCATAAAGAAAAGGAAGTTTTTCTCTGTTTTTTAACATTCTAAAATGGGCAAGCATCACTTTTTTCTTGTTAGATGTTGCCGCACCACGTCGAACCCGGTATCTAGCTAAAACCTCAGAATTGGCAAAGGCTACTTTCCCTTCTCTTACTATATCAAGCCAAAGTGCATAATCGTCCCTTAGGCTTTTTAGGGAAGGATCAAAATATTTTTTACCAACACTAGGAACATGATAAATGGCAGTAAGTAAACCAACTCGGTTGTAATGCAACAAATCAGAATAGGAATATGATTTCGATTTTACTAAAAACGGTTCACAAAATTCGAATCCATTTTCATCAATGATTCGATACGAGGCAAATGAAAATGGAGAACCATTTTTCTCCATAAAAGGAATCATCTTTTCCAAAAATTCAGGTTCCCAGAGGTCGTCGGCATCTAAAAATGCAATGTATTCACCCGTTGCCAAATCGATCCCGGTGTTACGAGTATCCGCAGAACCGGAGTTCTTTTCCTTTTGTACAAAACGAATTCGTGGATCGTTTGCGGCAATTTTTTTAGCAAGAATTGCCGTTTCGTCCTTAGAACAATCATCAACGAGTAATAGTTCCCAATCCTTAAAACTTTGATCTAACAAAGATTTTACAGATTCTTCCAGATAAGAAACTGCGTTATAAGCGGGCATGATGACAGAAACTTTAGGCATAAATAAGACTTTAAAATCCAGATTTACAAAACTTAAGAAAAAGAAAAGTCAGAATTAATCTTAAGATTGTTTGTTAATAAATTTTTCAGCACAATCGAGCGCTTCCTCAATGATATGGTGCATATCCAAATACCGGTAGGTTGCCAATCGACCAAGAAATGTAACGTTCGATAAACGAGAAACTTCTAATTCATACTCTTCTAGAATTTTCATATCTTCATCTAAACGTTTCGGATAGTATGGGATGTCGTCTTCATCCGTTTCTTTACTGTATTCCTCAAAATAGATGGTTTTGGAATGTGATTCCCAGGGAGTAAAATGTTTGTGTTCGTGCACTCGAGTGTAAGGGACTTTTTCATCAGCATAATTGATCACGGGATTTCCTTGGAAATCTCCCTCGGTTCGGTGTTCTTTAAAATATACTGTCCGGTATCCCAATCGACCATGTCGAAATGAAAAATAGGCATCAATGGGACCAGTGTAAAATATATGGTCATATCCTGAGCTTTGATCAGACTCGCCCAAAAAACGTTTTTCCAATTGAATCTTTATATTTGGATGATCCAACATCTTCTGTATGATCGCCGAGTATCCATCTTCAGGAATCCCTTGATATATATCATTATAGTAATTATCATCATAATTAAAACGAACCGGAAGTCTTTTTAAAATCGATGCCGGCAAGTTCCGAGGTTCCGTACCCCATTGTTTCTTTGTATATCCGTAAAAAAAAGCTTTGTATAATTCTTCACCAACAAACTTTTTTGCTTGGTCCTCAAAAGTTTTGGGATCATCGATTGATGAATCACCTTTGGATTTGATCCAATTTTTTGCTTCTTCCGGGCCAAATGTCTTTCCAAAAAATTGATTGATGGTATGTAAATTGATAGGCATAGAATAAACCTGGCCCATATAAATCGATTTCACTCGATTGACAAATGGACGAAATGTCCCAAAAGAATTAACATAGTTCCAGACTTTTTCATTACTCGTATGGAAAATATGAGGCCCATATTGGTGGACCATTACATCTGTTTTTGGATCACGTTCGGTATGACAATTTCCACCGATATGATTTCTCTCATCAATCACATCGATATAATATTCACCCGTTTTAGCAAGGGTATTGGCAATAACAGCACCAGAGAAACCAGCACCAACGATCAGTATTTTCTTCATAAAACTCGATTTGGCAATATTCTTAAAATTAAAAAAATGATAACTTTTAATAAAACAAGTAACCTTGTCCGTATCGCAGAAACGGCTCTAAGGAGAAATGGTGTTGACTCAAGGTTATACTTTGATCCTAAAAAAGAAACGATCTGTTTCCACTGCGAATCTGTCCACCGAAGAGATGTTAACCTTTCAATAAATCTTTGCGAATGAATTTTTCCTTCATGGAAAACTAAACGACATTCGCGTGCAAACTCAACATCAGAATTTAAAAACTTAGCCATAATTTCTTCTAGTTCACTTACTCCCCTACTTACATTTTTAGTAGAAAGACCACCAAGAGAATAATGAACAACTGATTCATTGACTATCTGGCCTTGATATCCATTCTTTATCACACGAAACATAAAATCTACATCTGCTGAATATCTGTATTGAATATCGAATCCACCTAACCTAGAATAAACAGTCTTTTTACAAAGATAAGCTTGATGATTTGACGGATTCCCAACAAAAAAATCAAAATCAGTTAAAGTTTTTGGTCTCCAGACCTTAAGTCCAAACAACATACTAGCAAAACCACAGACGTAGTCACAATTCTTGTCATAAGTTTTACTTACCAATTTTTCTAAGGCATGTTCATCCAAAAAATAATCATCTGCATTTAAAAAAAGAATCCATTCACCTTTGGCCAAAGGTAAACTTTGATTCATTGCATCGTATACCCCAGAATCCTTTCCCGAGTAAAAACGAATTTGATCTCTGACAGATTCCAACTTCTCTACCGTTCGGTCCGTACTCAACCCGTCCCAGACAAGAACTTCGAAACTAACATTCTTTTGAGATAAAGCGGAATGAATGGTTCTAAGTATCGTATCTTCGGCATTGCGAACGACTGTAATAATCGATACGACTGGTTTTTTATAATTCATACTTCTTCACTGAGCATTTGGTAAATTCGAATATGTTCATCGGCACATTTGTTCCAAGAAAATTTCTCTGCTCGTGTATACCCTCTCTCCGACAATTCCTTCTGATCATTCTCAGAATCGAGTAAATGCAAAAGTTTGGATTCTAGATCCAAAACGTTTTTCGGATCAAAATACCAAGCGGCATCACCGGCAACCTCATGAAAAACCTCAGTATCGCTACAGAGAACGGGACACCCCACCGACATTGCTTCGAGTAGTGGAATCCCGAATCCTTCATACAACGAAGGATAAACAAATACTTTTGCATTTCGATACAAATTTGCAAGCATTGCCTCGGAACTAAATGGAATCTGATGAACAAACTGATCCAATTTTTTTTCTCGAATCCATTTTTTTTCAGAGAATGAAAAACTGCCACCGCCGGCACAAACCAAATGAATATTTTCTGATTTTCTTAGATGATCAAAAGCCTCTAAAAACAATTTGAAATTTTTATAATCAGCACGATTTCCAACGAACAATACGTAATCGCCAATCGAAAAAAACTGAGGTGTTTTTGGTTCCCCAGAAAGATCTCCTGCCAGATAAATGACAGAAACTTTCTTTTCAGGGATAGTTTTATAAATTCTTAATAAATCTTTTTTTGTCGTATTAGAGATACAAATAATATGAGAAGCAGATTCACACAAGGCCTTCCGGTTGTTTAAAATGAAATTAGACTTTCCATAATATTCAGGAAAAATTTCATGCACACAATCGTAAACGGTAAGAACCATTTTCGTTTTACTACTTTCTAAACTTGGTAAATAGTAACTTTGAAAATATGTAGGATGAAAGATAGAATACTGATTTTTTTCTAATGATTTGTTAACTTTTATATCTATGTTATGAATTTGATTTCTCAAACTACGTTTAAAAATTCCACTTTCCCTCTTCAATAAAAAATCCGGGATTGGCTGACGAAAGATACGAAAGACAAACCGGATCCATTGATAGATTGTAAAAATTGAAAAAAAACTGGGAGAATTGATTTGGATTTTAGATATAGGATCTCTTAAGATTCCTGACTGATATTCCTCAATTGATACAGCCGTATCAAACTCAAGTTTTCGTTCCTTCAGCCTGCGCATGATCTCTAAAAAAATCTTAGAAATTCCGCCGTACTTATTCTGAAAAAAAATTTGATGGTCAAAAAGAATTTTCATTTGAATTTAAATAAGCTTTTTTTGTTAACCTTGCTGTTTCTTCCCAAGAAAAATTCTTAGCTCTCTCAAGGGCACGAAGGGACAAAGAGAATCGAAACTCGCTGTCACCAATCATTTTTTCCATAGCGGTGACAATAGATCTTTGGTCATATGGATCTGCATACAATCCAGAATCGCCAACTACCTCTGGTAAAGACGAAACATTGGATACAAGAACTGGTAACCCACACTGCATTGCTTCTAGTGGCGGTAATCCAAAACCTTCATAAAAGGAAAGATAAACAAAAAATTTGGCTCCAGAATAAATTGATGCTAGCTTTTCATCTGGAACAAATCCAAGAAACACGATTCTCTCATGGAATAGTCCCGGATACTCTCCAGCGATTTCTTCTAAATTATCTCCCCACCCTTTTCCACCTAACAAGACCAATTTTAATTTGGGATTCTTTTTTAAACTCGGTAACTGAAGAAAGGCTCGGATGGTTGATTTCAAATTCTTTCTTGGCTCAAGCGTGCCAACACTCAAAACATAATCACCGTAATTTAAATCAAACTGGCTTAAATCATTTTCTAACTTGATTTCTGAATCAACTCGATAAAAAAAATTAGAGGCAGCAAGAGGAGTTACAGTGATCTGTTTATTTGACAGTCCCAAATTTGCATTCAACAGATCTGCTTTACTATGTTCTGAAATTGTAATGATATTCGTATCCGGAGTTAAATTCCGGATTAGTTTCCAGACAACATCATCTTTATTACCAACAAAGAACTCAGGATATTTAATAGAAATTAAATCATAGATGGTAATGACTTTCCGAACTTTTGAATTTTGAATGTATTTCGGAATCGGCAAAAATGTGCTATGGAAAACAAACTGGTTAGAAAGATAATTCTTTGGAATCGGATAGAGATAACGGTAAAGCCCAAACAGAACTAAAACTGGATGACTCACACATATGTATAAAAAAATTAGAAAAGCAGAAATACTGGAAGAATTTTTTCGATCTAATTGCTGGTAGATCCAAAGATAAGTTTGAAATAATTTATCCTTAAATCGATTGGAAGATTGAGGGATAAAAAGATGAGTGGAAGGAAGATTGATTTTATTGTTTTTTAAGTATTCTTTTAAATCATTGAAATTTCCATGAATCGAACTAAGATATAAGTCAATATCTTGATCATTCAGGAACTGAAATAATAAGTTTTCTATGACGCGAAAGATTCCTGTTTTGGCCTTATGACTCCGAACAGACCAAGCAAGAACAGATACATCAAAGATAAGCTTCAAGATCTAAAAACTCTTTTTCATCGGAAGGAATATCAAAATTGCTAACAAGGTATTCCATACCGAATAACTCAGATACAACAAAACTCTTTCGTATATGTTCGTTAAAACAAATGGCTCTTCTGATTTTTCCCTGATCTAAAAGAAATATCTGGATCATTTTTTCACCATACGGCAGCCAAACATATTTTTTGATATAATTCAATTGATCCTTCCTATTTACCTATATACAATTCCAAGACAAAAACTATGAATTCGAATCATTACTTTCAAAAGAATACTTCCCCGAATGATCGGAAATTGGTCAGTCAAACGGTAATTTGCATAATGAAACAACCAGTGTTTTGATGTTTTCCCTACCACCCTCTTTTGCATTTGAATGATTTCGCTATGGACTTTTAAATTCTGGCTGGTCTTCGTATTTTCATGTATTCTCGTACAGGCCAACACTTCAGCCAAAAAGAAAAATGAATTCTTTTTTGCGATGCGAAGCCAAAACTCATAGTCCATACAGAATCCAAGTGACTCATTCAAAAAACCTACAGAAGACAAGACTTCTCTTTTTAAAAATACAGTAGGTTGGCAAATGATACAATAGTCGATCAACCTTTCAAACGAATATGGTTCAATAGGATAAAATTCAATTAGTTTATCTTCTTTATCAATATGTAGTCCAATCCCAAAAAGTCCAATTTCCTCTCTTTCTTTCAAAGTTTGGTATGCCTTGTTTAGAGCATTCGGAAGATAAATGTCATCTGAGTTTAACCAAGCAATAATTGATCCTACTGCTAACTTCCATCCTTTGTTGATGGCATGTGTTTGTCCGTTGTCTTTCTCAGAGACCCACCGATAACTAATTCCCAGGCAATTTGTTTTTTTAATTCCCTGGTCTTTTAAAGTTCGAAATGAAAGTTCCTCAAACCGTCCACTCAATTCACCTGAGTGAATCAGATTTGCATATTTCTCGATGATACCAACAGAGTTATCTTTGGAACCGCCATCCATCACAATCAAATCAATGTAAAACGGACCTGATTGCGTTATGATCGAATTTAATGTTCGATCTAAAAACTCACCTTGGTTATAGGAAGGTGTGACAATTGTGATAATTTGTTCTTGAGCTATTTCCATTTTAATAATATTCAAAACTCCGAATTTTCGAACTCAAATTCAGGAACTTCATTTAATAAAGATTTTGATTGAAAAAAACGAATTAATTCTTCGGTAGCCTGGCTCTCCATCGCCAACCGACAATCAAAGGAGCAGGAACCCATATGTTGAGTCAAAACAACATTTTCTAATTCTCTCAACTTCCCTTTGTAAGGTTCTTTTTCATATACATCAACTGCCATTCCAGCAAGTCCAAAATTCTTTAACCGATTGTATATCATTTCTTCATTAACGATTCCACCTCTAGAAAAGTTAATCAAATAAGATGTTTTTTTCATAAGATCGAGTTCCCGATCTTTAATCAAATTTCGTGTCAGAGAGGTTAACGGTACATGAATGCTGACAATATCAGAAGATTCTAAAAGAAAATCCAACGGGACTTGTTCGATCACTAAACCCATGGACCTTAAAAATTCTATTTCGTTTGATTTATCTAAGATATCACAGATATAAACTTTTGTTGGGGAAAAAGCTGTCAGCATCTTTGCAATGCTAAATCCAACTCTACCAAGTCCAACAATACCAATCTTTGCCGATTTGATACTGATTCCTACTGGACGAGTCCAATCTCCCCTTCGTAACTGCCGGTCCGCCCAAGCAACTTGCCGTGGCAAAGTAATCATCATTCCCATCACCAATTCAGATACCGCTAGGGTAACCGCATCAGGTGTGTATGAAACTTTAATACCCTTTTCCCGACACAATCTCAACGGAACTGAATCTAATCCAATTCCCACTCTAGAGATAAATTGTAAATTTTTAGAACGATTGACTAACAATTGCAAATTTTCCGTTCCAGCAATGATTCCTACTGAATCCTTGGCTAAATCAGAAACTTCTTCGGATGTCAGTTTTCGATTCAATGGATTTATGGTATAACTAAGTCCAGATCGATCCAATAAATCAAGCGGCAAAGAATCGAACTTTCCAAAGGGATAGGTTGATACAAAGATGTTTGCAATTGATTTCATACGTTTACAAAAATCACCTTAACATTTCTAATTGATCGCAGTCTAAATTGAGAGATTGGTTTGCGCAATTTAGACTAGACGCTTCAATAACCATATTGATAGAACCCTGGTATTCAATATTCAGAGGCTTACCTTTCTGAAATTTTGTTAAATTCGGTAAATCATGACGATTTAAAATCATTAAGTTAGGCATAAAACAAACAACAACAAAACATAAACCACTAATCTCGGCTGAATCCTTTCCGAACCTTGGATTCAAATCATAAAAAATGGCAGCATTTTTTAAATTACGCTGAATGAAATAAGGACGAACAGCATTTAAGTAAATTCGGGTTTGTTTATCTCTATAGTTAGTTGATAAGTATGATTCTAATTCTTTGTCATCCCAATTTTGATAACTCGACACAGTAACTCTGGCAAACAAACCAATTAACAAAGAGACAATAACGAGAAATTTAAAAAAATCAAAAATTTTCATTTTCCCCTAACACATAGTAGGCTAGCTAAAACAGGAAAAGAAATTAATCGAAAGTTTTCCTGATTTTCCCATCCATGCAGCAAAAGGTAGGGAACAAAAAAAATTGAGAAAAGAAACCATAGGGAAAAAAAAGTTTTTGGTCGGATTGGACTCGTTAAAACTCGAATGATGACAAAGAGAATCAAAAATACTAAAATCATTTTGATACGAGTGATTCCTTCTAAAAGAACACTGGGGCCACTAAAAAGTATCTGACCCAATAAAGAATACTTTCCTAGAGCATCCGCTGAACTTTGATTATCAAAAATTTGTCCATAATTTAGAAGGTTTTGGATATAAGCTAAATTACTAAAAAAGCCAAAAAAAAGTAAGTAAAATAAAACATAGGTTTTAGAAATCGAAATATTTCGAAGCAATAAAACAAAAGAATAGACTAACTGCGGCAATAGGAATACAAACATAGAAGATTTCGATGCTATTGCCAAAAAAGCAAAAATAAATATATTAACTAATTCAACGACAACTTGTCGTTTACGTCCTATTGAATTCAAAAAAAACTTTAGAGATAAAAGAGAAAACGAAAGCGATAAAAGATCACCTTTCGCTATGTGAAAAATATACCGAATTAATCCAAAAGAAATTAAACAAAAAATTAAAAATACAAATATATCGTTTTTTCGATTTGGCCTAAAAGAATCAGCCAATGTTATCATATACAGCAACACAGAAATACCATATACGAAGGAAATATATATTTCGCCATAGTAAGAAGCGAAGCCATAAATAAATGATGGAAATTTTGCATAGTCCCAATAAGCACCTTTAAGGGAGCTATTGAAATCATAGAACGCCATCAACTCAAAGCTTACAGCATCCCAAGTCAGATCTTTTACATTATATAAAAAAATTAATAAAAATACAACAAAGGGATAAATAAACCAAACCAACCTCAATTGGAAAGCCAGTACTAATAGCACCAGTAAGGCTGATGTAAGGATAAGAAAAAAAAATGGGGAATGGCTAAATGAAAAAAGATACAAAACAAGAAATGTATTAGCTAAAATAAACCAGTATATGCTTGTATTACGATTTTTTAATCGCACATTAAATCTGGTTAAAAAATTTCCCAAAAAATTCAATGAATCAAGCCTATCCAGAATTTTGCCTAAAAAATTCCGTAAATCCTTTGGTCAAAATTACCTATATGCCTTTCCAAAGTAATGAATAAGACAATATCAGGTTTGTGTTTTAGTAATTCTTGCAATGCTTCAGTAGTTTCATTTTGTACAAAATTGAAGGTGTCTACTTGAAAAAAACTTAAGTCAAAGAAGGACTTCATGGAATAAAAATAGGAATCGTGAATCACCAGTATTCGTAATTTGTTCGGACGATCGCCAGATTTCTTTTTTGGCAAATATAAAAATTCTTCATCTTTCAGATACCTAGTCAAAGATAAAAAATCACCAATATCCTTTCCACTTGATTCTCGATGAAGAATATCAAAATCATTCTCATTCAAAACTTGCACTGCAGGAAAATCCTGTTTTATTACGGAAACTAACTTTTTCGAAGCAACGAAAGCACCATTTTCATTCCAATGAGTATCTGTTTTATAATAAACTTTATTCCTTGACTTTGCATTATATAATTCTTCATGAAAAAAAACCGTTCGCCTCTTATTCCGAACAGTATCGTCGTAAATCCTAAAATATTTATCTCTCTTTATCGTTGCCTTATCCTGCACTTTCAGGTATTCAGAATATATATTAAATTTTTCAGGGACGACGGCTGTATAAAAAAGAATATTATTTTTTATACAGAAAGAATTCATGCGGTCTAAACCATTCCTGTATTCCAAAAACTCCTTTTCATCAAAAGAATAATCCCTACCGTTTGAACCTTTCCCTAAAAAAACAAAAATCCAATTATCGTTACCTTTAACAACTCTACGTTTGGGCGAAGAATCTAATACAAACCAAAGAAAGTAGTTATATTTCTGAATTAACCAGTTACGTAATGGAAAATTTCTTTCCAAATAGTTTTCTATTAGTTGGAATTTCTCCTTGGATGGGGCATCTAAAATAGAAACAAAAGTAATTTCTTTATTTTTGTCTGTTGGATTTATATCACTGATTACTTTAAAAACCAGATTAAAAAACGGAAAAACTAATATAAGGATTGTTAGTTTAATTACTAATTTTTTCATTAGAACCTAAAGTATATAAATGGATTATAATTATTTGCTAACAAACAAACAATGGAGACAGCAAAAACGAAAAAAATAGCGACCATTTTTAGAGCTGGGACAGAGTTCACCCTGCTAAACATTTTCCAGTCGTAAGAAAAGAAAATAGCAAATCCAACACCAATAACCCATCTCAAATCAAAAATAGAAATTACTTGATCGAACTGAACTCCATTCTTACCAAACAAAATTTCAATAAAGTCTAGAGCGCTAACGAAAGATTCCAAACGAAAGAATACCCAACCAATATTAATTAATACAAAGGTAAATAGCAATTTCAGTACATTTGGTAAATAGCTAATAATATTCTGATAGTATGTTCTTTCTAACACCAAAAAGAAACCGTGATAAATTCCCCAAATAAGAAAGTTCCAACTAGCACCGTGCCAAAAGCCGCAACAAACAAAAACAATTAACAAGTTTAAATATTGCCTTACTGGAGATTTGCGATTTCCCCCCAAAGGAATATATAAATAATCCCGAAACCAGGAAGACAGAGATATATGCCATCGACGCCAAAAGTCTTGAAAACTTAATGCTTTATAAGGGAAATTAAAATTTACGGGAAAAGTTAAACCAAAAATACGGCCAAGTCCAATTGCCATATCAGAATATCCTGAAAAATCAAAGTATATTTGAAAGCTATATGATATGATAGCTAACCAGGCTAGACCTGAACCAAAGTTGAAACTTTCTGAATTTAAAATTTCATCTGCATAGATACCAAGCGTATTTGCTATAATAACTTTTTTCCCAAGTCCAATGACAAATATTGATACACCCTCGATCTTATCTTGATAATCAGATTTCAGCCTAGAAAGTGAATGCATCACTTCACTATACCGAACAATAGGACCTGCAATGAGCTGAGGAAAAAAGGAAATATAAAAGGAAAATCTTAAAAAATTGCGATCAGGATAAATGTCTTTTCGATATATATCAATTAAATAAGAGATACCTTGGAATGTAAAAAATGAGATCCCGAGTGGAAGATGAATCTCATGAACCGCAATTTGTCTATAGGTTATACTTGAGAATATAGAAACAATAAAAGTCGCATATTTGAAGTATATAATGAGTAATAAATTTATTAAAATTCCAAAAAACAAAAGGACTTTTTTTCGTTTCGCAATATCAATCAGTAAACCAAACAAGAAGTTTACGATGATTGATGAAAACATAATTAATATGTATGTTTGTTCTCCCCAAAAATAGAAAAAAATACTTCCTGTTAGTAAAACTAACATTTTGTATTTCTGACCAACAATCGAAAACAAAATGTATACAATGGGAAAAAAAAGAAAAATGAAGAGAATTGTACTAAATACCATAAATTTTAACTATGTAACTATTGAATGAAGAATTTACATTCGGGATAACCGAAGGTTAACTTCCAACCTCAACGATTTGAGAATAAATGTCTTTTACAACCTTGGCAGTTTTTTCCCAAGTAAATTGAGATGACTGCTCCAAGGACAAGGTTGATAAAAACTTTCTATAATTGGAATCGGAAATTAATGACTCCATTTTTTCCTTCAAACCTTCCTTATCGTTTGGATCGAGCAAAATACCGGCTTTACCGATTACCTCCGGCAACGACGAAGAATTTGATGATATTACAGGCAAACCACATTGCATTGCCTCTAAAGGAGGAAGACCAAATCCTTCATATAAAGACATATAGACAAAAAATAATCCACCTGAATAGATAAAGGCTAACTCATTGTCTGGTATAAACCCAAGAAATCTTACCTTAGAATTGAATTTTTCTCCAAATTTTCTTTTGGTCTCTTCAAATGAAGGACCCCAACCCTCTGTTCCAATTAGAACCAACTGAATATCATCAGCAGAGCTATTTAGATTCAAAAAAGCTTCAATGATAGTTCCTAAATTTTTTCGTGGTTCAAAAGTAGAAACACTCACTATATATCGATCAGGAACTAGTTTGTATTTATCCAAAACTTTATTCATATGATCATCGAATGTTTTTTTGGTAAAGATATTGTTAGCTGCTAGATATGATACATGCGTACGCTGAGCTGAATCAGGAATCACCTTAACAATGTCATTTCGACTATGGTTAGAAATTGTTATAATGTTAGTATTGGAATTTAAATATTTCACTAGCTTTTGAATCAAATGATTGTTGTTATCCAAAAAATATTCAGGATATAAAACGGGAATTAAGTCATAAATACTTACAACCGTATGAAGTTCTGAATAAGCAAGATATGCAGGAACTGGCAAAAAGGGGCTATGAAAGATAAATTCTTTTGTTCTAAATCTAGTAGGAATTGATTTTTTATATTGATTCAAACCAAATAAAATATCAGCAAATAAACGAAAAAATCTAAATACAAATAATTGAATTCGATCATAAAAAGAAGGATTAATTTTATCTAACTTGTATTCAACTGCATTCAGCCGCTGAAAAATAGAATCCCGCTTCGGCGATTTTTTATTTGGAAAAATTAACTGACTCGGAGCAATCCCTAAGTTTGTCTCCTTAATATACTCCGAAACATCAGAATAATTTCCATGAATTGCAGAGAGATACAATTCGATATTTTTATCTTTCAAAAACTGAAATAATAGATTTTCAATGACTCTAAATATCCCAGTTTTAGCTTTTTCGTCTCGAATCGACCAACCTAATACAGAAATATCAAAAATTATCTTCATGTTCATTGAATGTAAAAAACGGATCTCTTTTTAAGTTATCAAAGAGTCTCTTTTGATAATATCCTATTATAAAAATCAATATGTTTGTCTGCACATCGCTCCCAAGTAAACTGTTCACTTCGAATCAAACCTTTTTGGATCATCTTTTTTCTGATTGCACTAGATCGAAATATCTGTTCAGCAGCATTTGTGATCGAATCGGGAAACCAAGGATCAAACTGAATGGCAGCATCTCCGACAACTTCAGGAAAGGAACTAGTATTACTACAAATTACTGGGCAACCAAGGGACATAGCATCAACTAAGGGAATTCCAAAACCTTCATATAAAGATGGGAACACAAACAAGGAAGCATTTTGATAATAATATTTCAGTTCTGAATCCGAAGTAAAATTAATATGTATTGTTTTGCCTAACAAATTCAATTTCTGTAAAGATTCTTTTTCCACTCCAGATAGTTTTTTTCCACCTAACAAAACCAGATTTACTTTATACTTATAAATTATTGGAGCAATGCCTTCTATAAAATTATTAAAATTTTTATAACCACCTCTATCGCCAACAAAGAGAATGTAATCTTTCCAGATAAAATTTAAATCCTTGTCGGGAACTTTGATTATGTTCGAGCCTAAATGAATTACTTCGATTTTTTTCTCAGGTATTTGATAAAACTCCAACAGATCTTTTTTTGTGGATTCCGAAATCGAAATGATCTTATCAGAAAAATCACAAAGTTTTTTTCGATTTTTTAAGGCAACATCAGATAATTTATAAAATCCAGGAAATCGTTCATGGGTTAAATCATAAATAGTGATTACTTTTTTGATCCTTCTATCATCCTTAAGTAAGTCAAAAAAATAAGTATCAAAGTAAGTGGGATGAAAAATCTGAACTTTTGAGTTTTTTAATCTTCGAGCTATTAAAGTTCGATTACGACCGTAGATAAATCTAAAAGCGATTTTATTATAAAACAACTTTATGGATTTGTATATTGGATAGATGATTGTTTTTCCCGAAAAAGATTTCCCCCAGAGCCAATCTTCTATTTCAGGTACATCTTTAGGAAATGAAAAAAAAGAATAGGGCTTAAAATAAGCTCTATTCTTTAAGTTTTCATTCTTCGTACTAATTATGGGAACTTCAAACTCTTCCTTTTGGTTATGGAGACGCTCCATAACTTCTGCGAATAACAAAGAAATCCCGCCATACTTTTGATTTAAAAAAATTTGAAAGTCGAATACGATCATAAAAATAAATTCCTGAGTTTTTTTAAGATCCTACCGAAAATATCCAACCGTGAAATTTCATTGGCTGCTTCAATCGTCCCAATGGATCTCCATTTACCAATCAATTCAATCTTTTCGATAGATGGAAATTCAAGTGTAAATTCAAAATAGCCATGGTTCGAAAAGAAACTAAAACAGTTTCCTCTTTGTTTTTGCCAATTGCCATTGATTTTAGAAGAAAATAAACTAATTGGAACTTTTTTTGTTTCGGTAAGCCCAGTTTTAATCGTTACCAAGATTTGGTCGATCTGGACTTCAAATGAAACTCCTTTTGCCAAAAGACAAAGTATCTTTATCGTTTTATCCTGAGTCACAATGTTTACTGGAAACTCTAATTTTACATTTTTGAAAACAGGAGAAATTTCAAAATTGTATTTTCCAAGTTCAACCAAATCTCCATCTTCAGGTAAATGATATAAATAAGATTCAGCTAATAAACCGGAATTTACTGACCTTTTATATAATAATCCCGAAATAGAATTGTCCAAAAGAGAATTGTAAGGTTCCATTTTAGATTCTATTTCTTTTAGGCGTAGAAACTGTGTTTTTAAATTTTCCGAGTAAAGCGAATATATTGATAAGTAAACATTTTTTGAAATATCATAAAAATCAGAAATATAGTTGAACTCGCCTTCTCTGACTTTTACATCATGAAAATGATAAAAAATAAGATTAAACTCCCGATTCGATCTTTTTTCTTTTAAAACAATCGCACTATTCTGATCAGAATCAAATTCATATTGTTGCACATTCCAAGGTGCCACCCCTCCTCCGAGATGTTTTAGTACATGGACTCGGTTGAATTCTGTTGTCCAATGGTCTAAGTATTTCTGATCTCCAAATTTCCCATCTTCAATACGCGAGTAACACCATTCGAGGCAACGATCCGCCCACCAGTGCAAAACTTTTAATCCATCTACATCACTTCGAAAGAATACAAATTGAACACAATAAATTCCAGCCGTAGCAGACTGGTCATATGCAGGAGAATAACGATGCTCAGTGATGAGCACAGAAGAATTTTCTGCCTCATCTAACAATACTTGCGGATTAGAGAAAAAAAATAAATCTGCATCGACATATGTACAATGATCTAATTGAAACCGATCCAAACAAAAACGAATGATCCAAGGAGTACAGGTCCAACAATATTCCCCTTTTGATCTTTCTTCTTTTACACGGAGTAAGTCTGGTGATTCAAATTCCTTTAAGGAAATCAACTGAACAAAACTTAAGTTCAATTTTTGAAGAGATTCATAACATTCGTTATCAAATGGAAACACAAACACCTTTGCTGAAGGATCTTTTTCAGCCAAGGATTGCAACATAGTAACTCCACGGAGTAAATAATTCGAATCAAATAATGTACAATAATAATTAATAGACATTAATTAGTTTTGCCACCGATTTAATACTGTTACCACCCGTTCAATTTCAGACTTCGAATGGAAAAATGAAATTGGCAAACTAAGTTCAGTTTCATGGATCTCTTCAGCAACTGGAAAAGAACCTTTCGTAATATTCCAATCTTTAAATTGGTGATTGATTAAAGCTAATTGTTTATGTGGCGGAACCGGATAATGAATTTCCGTTTTGATTCCATTTTCCAAAAGATAGGCTTTCAGCTCATCTCGACTTGTCGTTCGAACAGGGTAAATATGATGTACTTGGTAAATGGATTCGTCATCAGGAAGCGGTTTAACCAAGTGATTGGACAAACCCTCATTATAAATCTGGGCAAGTTCTTTTTTATGCTGATTTATCTTATAGAGATATTTCAGTTTTACCGAAAGAATTGCTGCTTGCATTTCATCGAGTCTCGAATTCATTCCCACAAACTCGTTATAGTACTTAATCGATGAACCATAATTTCTTAGTTTTCTTATTTTGTTCGCTATATCTGGATCATCTGTGACAACAGCGCCTGCATCACCAAAGGCTCCTAAATTCTTAGTGGGATAAAAACTGAATGCATTGACATGGCCAAAAGTACCAACATTCTTTTTTTTATATTTTGCACCGTGGGCTTGGGCACAATCTTCAATTAAAACTAAATTATTATTTTTGCAGATTTCGACAATTGGGTCCATATCACAGGGCCTACCGTAGAGATGCACCACCATCACAGCACAGGTGTTTTTAGTTATCTTTTCTTTTATTTTTGCAGGATCAATATTATAAGTGCCAATGGAGGGTTCTACTAAAACCGGTTTTAGACCATTTTGCATGATTGATAAAACAGTCGCAATATACGTATTAGAGGGAACAATCACCTCCATTCCTTCTGGGAAATCATAGTATTTAAGACTTAAAGCTAAGGCATCTAGTCCAGAGGCAACACCGATACAAAATTTATTACCATTGAATGCTGCAAACTCAGCTTCAAATTTTTCCAATTCATTGCCAAGAATAAACCAACCACTTCTAGAAACGCGCAGAACGGCTTCATCAATCTCCTCTTGGAATGGTGCGTTTAGTAGTTTTAAGTTTTCGTATTCAATCATTTTTTTTATGAGTAATGTATTCTAAAAATTCATTATAGTTTCGAAGATAATCTTTTTCATCAAAATAGCCAGAAGCATAAACTAACATAATACAACCCGATGATATTGATTCCATAGAATGCCATAATTCTTTTCCGAGGATAACTCCAACATGACTTTCATTCATCATAATCTTTTGAGAGTTTTCTCCATCATCAAGATTCAAAATAAAACTACCGCTGAGACAAAAGATGACTTGAACAGTTTCTTTATGTGCGTGATTTCCCCTGCTGACTTCGGAAGCATTTTTTTGAATGATATAGTAGGTTCGTTTAATTGCGAAAGGAATATCTCTATCGGATTCTGCAACCGTCAGACTTCCCTCTCTCTGGTCAGTAAACTGTTTTAGTCGAATATAACCTGAGTTTTTTACAATGATCTCTTCCATAAGAATTCTTTTTTTTTCCAGAGGAATGTATTTGATTTAAAATTCACTACTTAATGGCAGCCATCGGCAAACAATTTGAATTAAGAATGTAACCTTTGTTCATTTTTTTCGCATAACCACAAGGATTGTCTGTCCCCTTACAAGCGAACGAAAAATATCGAACGAAAGAAGCAACTTATAACACTTACAAAATAAATCAAATCCTCTTCGAAGTGTCGTACTTTGAACCTTACTTCGGAATCTTTCTCTTAATAAATTAATATAAAAATCAATATGATAAATAGCCAGAGGCTCGTATTCAACTAATTCCAGATCTAAATCGAACTTCGTTGCTAAATACTTAAAAAAATCTAAACTAAGAGAAAGCATATGATGAGGTGGCATATCAAGCAAAACCTCCCCATACTTAATAAAACTATCGCGATTAGGAACGGCTATCAACATATAGCCGTTATCATTTAGCAGCTTCAAAGAATTCTCCACAAAGCTCAAGGGATCATTTACGTGCTCAAACACTTCAAAACTAACAATAAAATCATATGAAGCTGATGATTCAATCAGTTGAGAAAATGTAAAATTTTTGATTGGTAACTTTTCCTTTGATGCGTAAAGAAGTGCGTCTTGGTTAAATTCAATTCCCAACGTTTCTTTTACAAAGGGGATCACCTTTTTAAGAAAATGACCTTTACCAGCGCCAATTTCCAACAAACTTTTTGGTGAGATTTTTTTAACAATCTTTGAACTGATTTCAAACTCCCATTTTTCATCCCCGTAATACCATTCGTATTTCTCGGACAATTGTTTATAAAGTTTATCTGAACCAGCAATATCAAGCGGATAATAAAATCGTATTTTCGACTCATTGCATTCGCAAAAATATACTTCGTCTACAGATTTAAAATCATCCGAAACATCGATGCCAAACAATTCCTTCCATTGCGAAATTAAATATAAAGAAGAATATTTCTTTACAATCGTTACATTTGAATTCTTGGTGATTGGGCTAATTACTTGCATTTAGTGCCTTTTTAAATATAATACTTTTATTCTTTATATTCAGATTCGCTGGGAAAATCTCATCATCTGCATCAAATTCAGAAAACAATTCATAACTCTTATTTACAAATGAAAGCAATGTCCGATAATTCATAAATCGAATTGGAATTTCAGCTTTATAAATCTCTTCCGGAACCCTCTGGATCATAATCCGCTCTTCTACATTGCCATAAATCAAAGGAGTTCGATCAAAAATGATATAATCAAAATTTAGTTCGGAAACTTGTTCTAAGATACTTTGCGGATTTTCTAAATATTGAATCGTACTCGAAAAAAGAATCACATTGGGGCGATTTTCTTTGACAGCTTCTTTGATAGTATTAAAAAAAGCTAATTTTTCATTCTGGAAATGTTCAATACCACACCTAACAAAGTGCGGTTGTTCAACGATGGACCATTTACAAAAAGATAAACCATTTAAAAATTTACGGTTTTGGAAAAAAGTACTGCCAAGTGACCCGCCAAAGTCAAGTAGGTTTAACTTCCCATTATTTTCGGAAGAGACATACAATAGAGAAACTAACAAAGGAAGCGAATAGTGAATCTCATCAAATAGAACGGAATCTCTTTCATATACAGCCTCTCCGTTTTTTACCTTTAGTAGAGAATTTTTTACTTTTTCAAGAATTCCTTCAGAGGCATATCCACTACATTGTTTTACAGCATCTTCCCATTTAGAAAAATTTCCATAAAAATTATCTTCCATTTTTATGGAGCGATATTTGGTCATTAATCGAAAAAATTTCCGTGGGAAATATTTCATCAGGCTTAAAAGTCTCAATGCATAACTTATTTTTTGTTGATTCAAGGATTTAAAGTATTCAGACAGACGTTTTCGCGCAATTGAATCATTTAGAATTTTTTCAGGAAAATATGAGACCCTTTGATTTGAGAACGGGGGACTCAAATATCCCTCGTCATTGCAGTGAGTCCCACTGCTATCCAAACCTATATTTTGAATTAAACTGTCTTTCGGATACAAGGTCACCTTATTTAGCAAAAACATCGAGGCATACCACCTGACTGCCCAGCTATCATTTTTTCCTTCTATTTGTTTTTTTAACATTTCCGAAAATTTGAAATGTCCCTCATAATCAAATTCTTTAATTAAGTCGTTTTTTTCTAACTCGGATAATAACTTTGAACCGTCAGTTTCAAACTGATCCCAAACCCGTTTCCAGGTTCCCCATCCCCAACAATCTGCACCTTTGATAAAAAAAGATTCCTTTAAACCTTTTGTGTTGATCGGATAATTGTAACCATGAATGCTCGCAACTTTTTCAACATCTTTATACTTTTTTAATCCAGCATTCATATATTCCAGGAAAAAAGGACTCACCACAATATCATCTTCCAATACGATAACAGATTCAAATCTTTTCAAAACATCTGTTACACCAGAAAGAATTGATTTAGAAAGACCGAAATTTTTATCTCTTTCTACTATCTGAATAGATTTGAATCCAGTAATACTTTTTATATAAGACCTCACTTCATTTACTTTCGTTATATGTGAGTCGTTCTTTGCATAATCAGCATAGATGATTAAATCCGAATCGGAAGATTCTAAATTAGTAAGCAATGAATCGATAACTCGTTTTGTGTGCTCAGGACGATTGTAAACAAAGATGATTATTGGTGAATTTGCCATAGGTGGGGAACTATAAATAATTGGTAATGTGTAAGTCTATGGTTGAAAGTTTTTATCTAGGTAAAAACAAGTACGAGGAGTTTTACAGTAAAAATAATATCCAAACTCTTTTAATAACAAGTGGATTGGATTATTTGTTATCGTCTCAAGATCAAAATTTAGAATTTCAATTAAAATTACTTTCGGTCTAAATTTTGTCCAATCCCCAGATTTTAAAACAGAAATTTCATTCCATTCCACGTCAATATTCATAAAATCAATCTCTTTATCCAGGGGAAATTGCTGTAAAACATTGGAAAGTGGTCTAACCTTTACTTTCACGTTATCTTTTGATCTATAATTTGTATTTTCTTCTAAGAATTTGACCCTCTCTGCATCAAAGGTATTCAACGCAGCTTCTTCAAATCGGTAGTAAACCAATTCAGATTCCTCTAAACCGATGCCTATGTTTAAATTTTGATCCCGCTTTCTATGAATTTCAAATTTCTTAAATCCATCCGGGGAAGGCTCAATATTAATCCCAGTCCAACCCAATTCGTAAAAGTAATTAGTATTGGAAAACCGGAAAGGATCATAAGCGCCAATATCTACATATCTACCATCTTTTTTATCACCAAAAAGATCGCGGAGAACCATATCCTCCCCTTCTTGAGAATAGGAACGGAAGTAATTTTCGGCTTTAAGTCTACTTACTATTTTTTTGATTAGATTCAAATTACTTCTCCTCAGTAAAACTAACTGATTAATTTTTCTTTTGAAGTTCAAATGGAAGACTCACTAAACCCATATTGAAATGCGGATCTAACTCTGAAGAAATGATACTAAGCGCAGGTAGATTTATATTATTATCAATTACGTCATACCATTTCCGTAAGTCTTTATTTCCAATACCAAAATACATTAAGTATTGCCCCACTCGAAGCGAATTTTTTGGTATCTTTAAAGAAAAATCAAGTGATTCTCCAACTTTCGGTGAGCTCTCCATAATAACTGTTTTATAATTTGTGATTACATTCATCCCAAGTGGCTCAATGAGCGCAAAATAGAAGGAAAGGCCATCACAATAATCACGTATATTCAAGGTAAGATCTATATATATGTCTTCTTTGGCATCAAAACTCCAAGAAGACTGAGTTTCTGATCTGGCACTTACACTTGTAAACAAAGCATTTCCATTGCTATTTGTTCGACTTAAACGATCACCAATTGCTAAACTTCCTAAATCAGCTTCTTGAAACAGACCTGTATATTTTTGAATACAAACATCAATATCACTGTTTTCCTCAACCATACCATGTTTAAGCAAAATACCCCTTTTACAAATTGCTTGAAGGGCTTGCATATTGTGGCTGACAAAAAGAACAGTTCTTCCTTCGCTCGAAACATTTTGAATTTTGCCTAAACATTTCTTTTGAAATTCTGCATCACCTACAGCCAGAACTTCATCAACAATCAAAATTTCTGGCTCTAAATGAGCTGCTACTGCAAACCCTAAGCGAACCATCATACCGGAGGAATATCTTTTCACAGGAGTATCAATATATTTTTCAACTCCACTAAAACTTACAATTTCATCAAATTTACTTTTAATCTCGGATGAGGTCATACCAAGAATCGCTCCGTTGAGAAAAACATTTTCTCTTCCAGTTAGATCCTGATGAAAACCAGTTCCGACCTCTAACAAGGCTGCTACTCTTCCCTTAATTTTTACATTACCTAAAGTAGGTGAAGTTACTTGCGATAGTATCTTTAAAAGCGTAGATTTTCCGGCTCCGTTTTTACCAATAATCCCAACAACATCACCGCGTTTTACATCAAAACTAACATTTTTTAACGACCATACGTAATCACTGTCACTAGCGACACTTCGATCATTCACTTGTCCTACTTGCAAATATGGATCTTCCTTACCGCGAAATAATTTCCACCACCGATTTAAATCATGGGCAAGCGAACCCGTACTAACTTGACCCAATCGATATTGTTTGGAAATGTTCTCTATCCGTAAAACTACATCACTCATGAATTTTTTTTCCTAAAACTCGACACAGAAATCAAACAGTATCGATAAACGATCTCTCGACCCGATTAAAAATTAATATTGAAAGAAAAACCAACACTATAGTAAAACCAACGCTAATACCTAGGTATAGCCAATCAAAAACCCCGACACCCAAAAGTATAAAACGGAAAGCCTCGATTAAACTAGTCACTGGATTTAGTAGCAGAATTAATTTCATTTCAGGAAAGTTTTTAGTCACGACCGATAAGGGAAAAACGATCGGAGAACAATACATTAAAAGTTGGACACCGAAATTGACTAAAAATTTCAAATCTCTATATTTAGTAGTCAAAGATGAAATAATGACTCCAAATCCAAGACCGATAACACCCATAAGAATGATTAAAAAAGGTATCAGGAGATAGTAAAAATTTAGTTTTATATCAGTGCCAAGAAAACCATAAAACAACATAACACCTAAAAGAAGCACAAACTGAAGAAAGAATTTAACTAAGTTTGATATTGCAATTGAAATTGGGACAATTAAGCGAGGGAAATATACTTTTCCAAAAATTGCGGCATTAACGACAAAGGTATCTGATGTTTTCACCAGAGTATCGGCAAAATAATTCCATATAGTGATTCCACTTAGATAAAACAAAAAATTTGGAATGCCATCAGTTGAAATTCCTGCCACTACACCAAAGATTACAGCAAACGTTAAAGAAGTTAAAACAGGTTGGATGAAAAACCAAATCGGACCTAGAATTGTCTGTTTATAGACAGATACAATATCCCTTCTAACAAAGAGAAAAAGTAAATCTCTATACCTAAAGATTTCACCAAGTCTCAGAGAATACCATTCCCGCTGTGGCTTTAAAACCAAATCCCAATGATCTTCAAGTTCAGGAGTATTAATACCTGTCATTTTTATCTACAACCTTAATGAAAAATTTAATATAGTAATTATCTAAGCAAAACACAAAAGCTTTTAATAATTTCTAGGTTTTAATGAAACAAGATTCAACTACAATATAGGGTGATGAGGAAGTTGTAGTTTGATCCACTTCTCGCTCTAAAGAAAAAGGAATCAAAAACTCTTCCTTATCCAAGTGAAATTGATATTCGGAAAATTCATTAGTTAGTTCGTAATTTGTTTGATCATGATGAATCCAAACCCGATTAGGAACAATTTTTTTACACCGAACAACAACCACGTCCCCAGATTTGTAATTGAGTGTAATCGAGAAATGCTTTTTTGTCGCTATGCCAAAAAATTCTTTATACCGATTCTTTTCCATGTCAGAAACGAAAAAACCAGAATAAAAATAAGGTAAATCTTCTTGTCGGTTATAATTCAAGATTGTAGGTGGAAGAAAATTTATTCTATTTCTAATTTTTTTGGCAGGTATTCCTGCGACAACTGTATATGGTAATACATCCTTCGTTACAACTGAATTGGCTCCAACAACACTACCTTTTCCAATTTTTACTCCATTCATAACAAGAACATTGGCACCTAACCAACAATCATCTTCAACAACTACAGGTTTGCTATGCTTTTTTCCTAACTCTAAATTTTGAATTACTCTAACATCTTGGTCTTTTATATTCAATTCAGGAAATTTATCGAAATAGTGGTTCCCTGAACTAATATAAATGTTGGGAGCAAAAGTACAATATCGGCCAATCGATACATCTCCTAAAATAATTGTTCGATCCTGGATAGAAGTATAATCACCTATTTCTATTTTCTGATTAGGTCCGATTTCTACATACCTACCAATGTAAACTCCATTACCTAAAGATAATTCAGAATACTTCGGGATGATTATATTTGAACCAACACCGATTGAGTATTCGGAAGGAAACTCAAATTTACCTTCACAAAACAAGACATAAGGATCTGAAATCTGCGCAAATTTATCACGCAGAAGCCGTTCCAGAATTTTAATACTCAATTGGATTAAACTATTTCGAATCTTACGAATCATAGGTTTGCCGCTATTTCTAACTGTAATTAGTAATTAGAACTGTAGATTCACTATTTTATTGCTTCCAATAGTTTCTTTGCATAAAACTTATTTACTTCAGGATTTGGATGGCCATCATAAGGAAGCATATTAAATTCTGGATTAGAGTAATCACGGTATGAATCAACATAAATAAAGCCTTTGTCTTTCAGATGTTTTATCATTGGATCTTTTTGGTATTCCCCCGTACTCCACATATGAAGAATTATCGGAGTTACATTTACTTTTTTAGCCTCTTCAAAGATTTCGTCAAAAATCTTCTCCGTTATTAAAAACTCCTCCTCGTTTCTGACCAACGGAACATATTCCTTCAGGAGGGGAATGGTTCGAATTTTTAATTCACCAGAATCAAGGTAAGCCTGAGGAAAATGAAAACGTACATCTTCAGGATTAGGTGGAATACCAAATTTAAAGTAAATCGTGTTACGAATAGAATCCAGTTTTTCAATAAAAAAATTCTTATTACTGAAAGGACCAAAAGTTCTTAGAGCACCGACATATTCTTTCGCAGCAATATTTCGTTGAGAATGCCAATCGATATATGAAATAGCTATATATTTTGGCTTCCGTTTAGACTTTATCAGTTCTTTTATTTGAAGTAGTGCATGGTGATTACCATAACCATTCTCACCAAAGTTGATCACTTTTAAATCTTGTCGTTTATTTTGAACAAGGTAAGCCATCGTTTCTTCATCGTTTAATCCCTGCCCCCAAACAAAGGAACAACCAAAAATCCAAAGTTCAGGCAAATGATCTTTCACTACACCAGTAAATCTCGTTGCATCTTGATTAATCTTAACCTTGTAGGACCTTTCTTCCTTTAGGTTAGATAATTTGATTTTTAGATTATACTCCCCAGGAATTGCTTTGTATCCAAGAAGCAAATCATCGACATACATTGGTGAGGGTTCTACACTTAATTCCCTAACAACAGCAGTTTGCATGCGATAACGGTTTAACAACTGATTTGCCAAATACAGTAGCGGAACCAAAATCGCAATTAACAACAAAAACATAATTGCATAAAATAAAGATTTCCTTGAAGTCATTTAAATCTCCTTAAATAAGTAATCACAATATTCATCCTTTAAGCCTTAAAAGCGCCTGAATATACAATTCAACAGACAAAGTCATCCGCTAATTTATTTACATTCTTTTATGGTGTAATTAGGATATCGAATTTCTACATATCCGCTAAAACCAAGTCGCTTAGTTTCATCACATAATTCATTTTCGGTATGTTCCATTTGCTGAGATTTTTGATAAATCTCCTGCGGGTAACCTTCGTAGCCTCTTACGAAATTATAACATTGTGTCTTTGAACCTTCCATCATTGGTAAACCAAATAAAGAAGGTTTTCCTGATATCATTGGAACAAAAAAAGGCATCTTGATACATTGTTGGTGTTTCCAGGGGGAAATTTTATCTGATTGATTGTTCCAAAAATTCACCTCTGATTTTGGAATGTAAACTAAGAGATCCTTTCTTGGAATTTTCCGAACTTCTTGTAAAATTTGGATATACCCATCTTCGAAAGAATTCCCTCTAACTTCCTTTGTTATTTCAGATATTGTTCTTAAGCTCGACCTAGCCCGCGAAGTGAAAAAGTTTCCTACTAAAACTACAAAAATAAACAAAACAAAGAAAAGATAAGAAATATAAATTGGATATTTTCGAGTGAAATCAATTTTTCTAGGCAGCCTTTTCGAAAACGTAGAGGCCAGAAAAAGTGAGAAAAATGCATGTAAATTAGAAAAATAATATCCCGAGCTATCAATCGTAATGTTTAATCCAACAAAACCTATAAAAGTAATTAGTATAAACGCAAGCGAGAGCATTAATTCGTTCTTATTTATTCTTTTTGCGAATAGTAACAAAAATGAGACAGGAGCAATTAACCAAAAATAAATAAAATGAGAGAACACAAATTGTGGAAGTGACAAATCCGATGCAAAATGAGATTGAAAAAACTTCCAAACAAACCTAACTTCCAAGCCTTTGATGTTCGACTGTGGTTTGGAACCTAGATAACCCAAAAGAAAAAATACTAAAGAAATTCCGAAAAAAATCAAAACCCGAGGGGAAAAATATTTTTTTTGAAAAATCAAAAATACTCCAAGTATTGCAAAAGCAATCACTCCTACCGAAATTTTAGATAACGTAATAAACAACAAACAAAGTGGAATCAGAAGAAACGTTTGATTCGATATTTTTCGATTTGAAAGTGAACCTAGTGCCGACATAAACGCAGCGAAAAAAATTAAACTAACCAAATATGATTCGGAATAAAAATGAGAACCAAAAATCGTAACGAACGGCTTGGTTAGAATTGCAGCCAAGGCAAGAAAAACAAATAGGATCTTGAAAAAGCTATTCCAGCCTCTTGCATACTCCTGACTCACTTCTAACAAAAACAATAATAATAAAGGTCCTAAAAACAATACAGAACCGAATCCATAAACAATATAAGCCGGAACCTCCATTATCAGGGAAATACGCGAAAATAGAAAATGAGAGAAAATATGATAGTAAACAGGGTTTAAACCATGCATACCTGTTGAGGCAACACTGTAATTTCGTATATTTTCTGATACCGAGGCATGATAAAGTGTATCCGGGTTTAAAACTAGTTGCTGAACTTTCTTTTCTATCAATGGATCAACAACATTACTCGCCTGACTTTCAACTAAGAAAGAAGCAAATATAAAAGACATAGCTAGAGATATAAGAACAAAAGACTTAGGAATAGATCTGAACCTAAGCTTAACGGTATTTAACTGCTTTCGTCCAAACCATAAAAACAAAATAACAGTCAAAATCAAAAACCCCAATCGAATAATCGCGATCCCAGGGATATAAGAAATAACGATCAATAAGACAAACAAGGAAACGATTGAGGAACCTGAGTTTTTTAAAGATAGTTTTATACTGAAATAAATTAAACAAACGAGGACGGAGAAAGCTACAAATTCTAATGCAACACCTCTATTTGATTGGTCAATATTCAAATTGGATAAAAAAACATAGTTAAAAGCGACAGTAAATATGAAGGTTAAAAAATTTAACCAAAGATTAGTTCTATTACGCATAATGCTCATTGATTCCAATACCTTTTTATAATAACCTATTACAACTTAACAACTAGATGAAATAAAAATGAATAACGTAGCTAACTTAAACAACAGAATTTTCGAGTGAACATTTTTCTTGTGAAAAATACAATCCACAAAGCAAATAAATCGTTAAATAAAAAACGAAGTTATTTTTCTTTTGTCTCAAAATATTCAATAATTTTTCTACCAATAGCCTGGCCTGGTTGTTCGATTAAATAGAAAGTAACGGTAGCAACTCCGGTAGTAATGGCCAAAACAGATAGATAGAAAATAATAGCAACGTGAGTTTGATTATTCGAAGAAATTAAAGGTATTATACAATCTTTCACAAAGCCAATGACTGCAAAGTGAAAGAGATACATACTAAAACTCAATTTACCAAAATAACAGGTAAGAGTATTAACGAAAAATCTAAATGGATAAAGGGACAATGCGTATGAAAACAAAACAAAAGACAAACCATACATAAAATTTGGTAACAGATAAATATAACCGCCCCCAGTAAAGGCCAACCATAAGAAAATTGATATAAGCAACCACCGAAGGGCTTCCGCTTTATAATTTTTATCTGAATCTTTTTTATCTTTAAATAGAAAATATAGAAAAAATCCTAATGGGAAAACACAAACTTGCGCAGGAAACCATAGTTGAAAAAAATAATTTACAAAAGCTTCCTTACCGGGATAAACCGAGGATACTTTAGCGAACATTAAACCATTCAAATACAATCCAGCAAATAACAAAATGAATGATAAAGAGATTGCTTGATACTTTTCCTTTATATGAAGGTAACACCAAGGAACAAAAATATAGAACATAAACTCGCTGGCTATGGACCAGCCACCAGGAACTACACTATTGATGGATGCAGGGTGCCAACCATGAACAAAACCTAAGGTAGTAATAATTTGCCAGAGATGAATTCCATCGGGTGCCCAAAACGTTGCTCCTGATCCATTTTTAATCAGATAAAATAATGCAGCTAAATAAAATGCTGGAGCGATTCGAAAAAAACGCCTTATAAAAAAATTTCGTATCGGGTTTTGCTCAACTTTAAACTTAGCATCCAATGATAAAAACAAAGTGAAAGCACTTAATACAAAAAACAACTGAACACCATACTGCCCAATAATACCAAATACACCTGTATTTTCTATATGGGGAAGAATCACTCCAAGTATTGCAATTCCCCGAAGTGCATCAACAAACCTGTATTTTTTTTGCTCTGTCATTTGCACCACCGCTTTGTGTTAAAAAATATTATCACAAATCTCCTAAGAACTGACTTGCTAGTTCTGGTATTAAATCAAGTATCGATCTTGGAGAAAAATTAAACTCTTTCTTAATTTGTAGAATTTCAATTGGTTTAAATTGTATCTTTCTCGCAGTCTCACTAATATGAATTTCACAGGGTATGATTTCATTGATTTTTTCTATAATGACCCGATTGCTTTGGTTTTGCCCTGAAGCTACATTATAGATAGAATGCTGGCCATTTAAAGAAATTTGAAGCAGCAACTCAATTACATCTTGAATATGTATATAATCCTTTTCAGAATCTAAGGTTGTAAAAAGATTAATTTTTCCGGTAGCTTTTGCTTCTCGTAAGAGTGAAATTACAAAATTGTCAGATCCAAAGTCATCACCTAACACATTAGATAATCGAGCACTTCGAACATTCTTACGTCCTGAATTCAAACAAATTGATTCCCCTAAAAGTTTAGAAAGATTAAATAAATCTTCAGATTCATTTACTTTAGTCAATATAGGTGAACTTTCACTAGTTGAATCAGAATGAATGTAAATTCTAGTTGAGGAAAGATAAACTAAAGATTGAAAGTCACTTAGTTCTAGAATTTTGCTCAATAAGGAAACATGGGCCTCAATGGTATCAAAAGGGCGAGTTCTAAAATCAGATGTTATACCTGCGCAATAGATTACGTTTGATAATGGTTTGGTAAACAAAGTATGATCGTCCTTTGCTGGGACATTACAAATATGCCCCAAACTACGTAAGTAGTTAACCAAATGAGAACCTATAAATCCATTTGCTCCTATAATTGTAAAAACTTGAGATCCTTCAATTGGAATCATATTATTTAAAATTTATTTTCTCATCCACTATGTACAATGGTCTCTCTTTTCCCTGGTTATAAATCCTTCCGACATATTCACCCATAATTCCAAGAAAAATTGAATTAATACCGATAGCAAATAGAAGTATTAAGATAATCGCAGTAGTTCCCGTAGGAGGAACCGGCATCCAGGCAGGAGGAAAAAAACGGACAAATATAAAATAGATAGAAGCAACTGCTGTACCTAACATTGTGAACAATCCAAAATATGCCACTGCTCGCAAAGGTAAATGCGAAAAACACATCATAGCATTAAATGCCCACTTCGTCGAATACCAAATACCGGCTATCGATTTTCCATGGATTCTTTTATCTCTACTGTATTTAAAGGGTATTTGTTTAAAACCTACCCAATGTACCAAACCACGTAAATACCTGTCAGGCTCACGCATAGTATTAACGGCATTTACAACACGCCGACTAATCAATCTAAAATCAGTAGCTGAAATAGGAAGTTTCGAATCACTCATAAAATAAATCAGTTGATAAAAGATTTTTGCACCTAACGTTTTAATTAAGTTAGAGTCATTTCTCTCCTCTAGAACTCCATACACTACGTCGTAACCCTCTTCCCAATAATCTACCATTCGAGGAATTAATTCCGGAGGTTCTTGAAGATCGCCTGCCAGAACTATCAAAGCATCACCTGTTGATAAGTCAAAACCACCAGCAAGTGAACCGTGATAACCAAAATTACGAGAATAACGGACATACTTCCAATTTTTGTCTTTTCGACAGATTTCCTTGGCAATAGAGGGAGTGCTATCCTCACTGCAATTGTCTAGGATTATCACTTCGGCCCTAAGTCTTTTTTTTAAACCATCAAGAACTTTAGTTAAACGAGAATATAGAATAGGTAGATTTACTTCTTCATTTAAAACGGGAATGAGAATTGTTAAAACTTTCACTTTATAAAACCTCCTATTGATCTATAAATAGAAAAGGATATCCTTTGATAATGTATCAACTAACCCGTTAGAGATTAGAGTAACGTAAGTCGATTGACTACCTCTAAAATGCATTCAAAATGATCTATAAAATGGTCAAATCAGGGATAGCAATAACATATTGGTTTGTTCGATTACCGGAAGCATTAAGCTGCTGAATTACTTCGTCTTTCAAATTCCAAGGTAATATGATTACATAATCAGGTTTTACAGATTCTAAAACCTCTTCATCCACAATGGGAATCCTACTACCGGGAAGAAATTTTCCCTGTTTAGATGGATTTTTATCGACAACGAAAGAAATTAAATCATGTCGAATCCCTGCAAAATTTAATAATGTATTTCCTTTCGCCGCTGCACCGTAAGCTGCAACTTTTTTGCCCTGCTTCTTTGCTTTTATCAAAAATTCTAGCAAATCGTTTTTTACTTTTTCTGCTTTTAGCTGTAGACCTTGATAATAAGAAGCAGAGTTCATTTGCAGATTGTTTTCTATTTTTAATAACTCATCAACTCTTTCACTAACAACCCTTTTGCCAGTATCACTTCGTTGAGCAAAGACTCTCAAACTGCCTCCATGAGTTGGCAATTCTTCAACATCAAATATGTTTAAACCATTTGCAGAAAATATTCGATTCACAGCAATAAATGAAAGATAAGAAAAATGTTCATGATAAATAGTATCAAATTGATTTTGATTCACCAATTGCATTAGATGAGGAAACTCAAAAGTAGCAACGCCATCAGGCTTTAATAATAAGGAAAAGCCTGAAACAAAATCATTTATATCAGGAACATGTGCTAGTACATTGTTCGCAGCAGTCAAATCAGCCTGTTTACCCTTTTTTACCAGTTCTTCTGCTAATCTTACTCCAAAAAAATCTTCTACAATCTCGATTCCTTTTTGTCTAGCGGCATTAGCAGTGCTCGTTGTGGGTTCGATTCCGGTGCAAGGAATATTATGCGCCTTTACAAATTGCAATAAATATCCATCATTTGCAGCAATCTCAACCACATGACTTTCTTTATTTAAATTAAAACGAGAAATCATTTGAGTTACATAGTTTTTTGAATGTTCTAACCAACTGCTAGAATATCCGCTGAAATAAGCATATTCGGAATCAAACAATTCATTGGCACTTGCAAAGTCTTCTGTTTGCACTAACCAACAGTTTTCACAGACCAAAACTCTGAGAGGAAACCACTTTTCTGGTTCATGAAGCTTTGTTTCGGTCAAATACGCATTGGAAGGAGGAGACGTTCCTAAATCAATCAAAGTAAGAGTAAGGTTTGATTCACAATGCCTGCATTTCATACCGAAACTCCTTCAAATTCTTTAGTTATATAAGGATGTTGTTTATCTCTTTCAGATAATTCGCTTACCTCTAACGGCCATTGAATCTTAATTGCCGGATCATTAACATTCAAAGCCCCTTCAAGATCAGGAGAATATTTTTCAGTGTGTAGATATAACATTTCGCAATCATCTGTTAAAGTTTGAAACCCATGAGCAAATCCTTCAGGGATCAAAAGACTTTTAAAATTTTTTTCTGATAAAACTTCGCCATGCCAATTTAAAAAAGTTTTCGATCCTTTGCGCAAATCTAAAGCCACGTCAAATACTTCTCCACGAATACAACTTACCATTTTTTTTTCAGCAGCAGGGGGAAATTGAAAATGAAGCCCCCGAACAGATCCTTTTTTTTTTGTAAAAGACTGGTTAATTTGAATTACTTGAAAATCCAACCCTAATTGATCAAAATCTTCTAAGTTGAAAATTTTTGAAAAAAAACCTCTCGAATCATTTCTAGAAAATCTTTGTATAATCAACAAGTCTTCTATTCGAGAAGTTGATGTTTTAAAATTTGATTCCATATTTATAATTTTTAAAAAATTCAACTATATGGAACGGTTTTAAAACAAAGTATAAATAAAGGGAGATATCGCACTTCCCTGCGTCATAACTAACAAAACCGACAATAAAACTAATAAGAAGATAATCGGCAATAACCAAAACTTTTTGCGTTCCAGCAAAAACTCAAAAAATTCCTTAATTAAAGATAACATAAAATATTCCTTTTAAAAATGTCTTTCATAGTGTTTGATATTCAGTTCTTGTTTTGGTCTATCATTCCAGTATGTAACAGCTTCTTTCTCCAGATTTTTATTAAGAATATCCTTTCTAAAGATTCTTAAAAGAAGAGAAATAGGTATAACAGTCAAAACGAACACAATAAACAAAATAATGCGAGTATTTACCATACCCAGAACATGGGCAAACTTCATCCAGGCAGTATGAATCGGTCTTATCCACCGGAAGTTAACGAGACGAATAAGAAGGAATATTCCTCCTAAACTTGCAAGCCCGTAAGAAATTTCCACTTTTCCTTTGTAATAAAAAAAAGCAGCCAAAGCAGACAATAACACTCCGCCACCCAGCGAAAATGTTTTAAGCTCTTTATCTTGAACTTCTATATTAGTCGAGCTCAAATTCATTTTTCCAGTCTGTGTCATTTTTTAACTCAGGTTGTTTTGTTTTATCTAAAATAAAATTCTCAACTACGAGAAAATCAATATTAGTACGCATAAAACATTTATAAGCATCTTCCGGCGTGCAGACGATAGGTTCTCCCCTAACGTTAAAAGATGTATTAACAACAACCCCTACTTGCGTAATTTTTTTAAATTCAGAAATCAGGTCATAATACATCGCATGGTCTTCACGACTAACGGTTTGTATACGGGCAGAATAATCAACATGAGTAATTGACGGCAGTGTTGATCTAGGGACGTTTAATTTTTCAATTCCGAATAGTTTTTCTTGCTCTGCATTCATCTTAATTCGTATAGAATCTTTAACTGGAGCAACGATCAGCATATAAGGAGAGTCTCCCTCATGCTCAAAATATTTAGAAACATCTTCCCTTAACACAGAAGGAGCAAATGGTCGAAATGATTCTCTGAATTTAATTTTCAAATTCATTATGGACTGCATGTTTTTCGATCTTGGGTCCCCAATAATCGAACGAGCGCCTAATGCACGAGGGCCAAACTCCATTCTACCCTGGAACCAACCAACAATCTTCTCATCTGCTAGAACTTTTGCTGTTCGCTCAGCAACCTTAGATCGAGGAACTTTTTCATAAGGAATATTATTTGTCTTAAAATAGTTTTCAATATATTCCTCACTATATTCTGGCCCTAAATAAGACGCCTTTTGCATTTTCGCAAAATTTGTTCCTTTTCGAGGAGCATTGTTTACATGATAATGAGTAATGAGGGCAGCACCCAATGCAGAGCCAGCATCCCCACTCGCTGGCTGAATCCAAATATCGTCAAAAGGACCTTCTCTGAGAATTTTTCCATTAGCAACGCAATTTAGCGCCACACCACCAGAAAGACATAAGTGCTTCATTCCAGTAGTCTTGTGAACATGATTCGCCATTTTCAGAAGCACAATTTCAATTACTTCTTGAACGGAACGAGCTAAATCCATTTCCCTTTGGGATAGTTTTGATTCAGGTTTACGAGGAGGAGCTCCAAAAAGTTTATCAAACTTTTTGTTTGTCATTCGATCTCCACCAACATAATCAAAGTAATCCAAATTGATTTTGTAAGAACCATCTTCCTTTAAGTCGATTAGGTTATCTAAAATCAGATTTACATATTTGGGTTCACCATAGGGAGCAAGTCCCATCACTTTGTATTCACCTGAATTCACTTTAAATCCAGTGTAATACGTGATGGCAGAATATAGAAGCCCAAGGGAATGAGGAAACTTAATGTCACTTAAAATTTCAATTCGGTTATCACGACCAACACCATAACTCGTAGTTGTCCACTCGCCTACTCCATCTACAGTAAGAAATGCGGCATCGAGAAAGGGAGATGGGAAAAAAGCAGAGGCAGCATGGGATTCGTGGTGCTCAGGAAAAATTAGTTTTCCTTTGAATTCTTTTTTTCCTAGCTGTTTTTTGATCTCTTCTCCAGCAAATAATTTTTGGCTCATCCAAATCGGAATTGCCTTCATAAAAGTTGGAAGTCCCTTGGGAGCAACACTCAGCGCAGATTCAATGATTCTCTCAAACTTTAAAAAAGGTTTATCATAAAAAGCAACATAGTCTAAATCGCTAACTTTTAAATTAGCAGTCTGCAAACAATACTCAATGGAACGCGAAGGGAAGTTAGCATCATGCCTTTTTCGTGTAAACCTCTCCTCTTGGGCCGCAGCTACAACCTCGCCATTTTTTAAAATAGCCGATGCACTATCGTGATAAAAACAGGAAATTCCCAAGATGTTCAAGAAGTATAACCTTTTCGAATATTTTTGCGTTTATACATTTATAATTTACTAGTATTTTTTGAGACACTAACAAAAAGCAACCAAATGTTGCCTGGAGGTCAAAAAAACAATAGAGTTAGCATATTTAAAGAGGACAAATGAAACGAAGAATCAACCCTTAGTCGTTTGGTATTCAGAAATTTGTTTTAAACATATCTCTCGCATATCTGCATTCTTTTGATAAGCTTCATACCACTCTGCAATTTTTTCAATAGCATTACTTAAACTCCATCGAGGTTCCCAGTTCAGATGGTGTTTTGCTTTCGAACAATCTAATTTCAAATAATTGGCTTCATGAAGTTTTGGACTCTCGTCTACTTCCCATGCGTCTTTTTTTCCCATTTGTTTAGTTAATCGATCAACAATCCACGAAACAGGTTTTGCATCATCTTCTTTAGGACCAAAATTCCAACCGCTGGAATACTTTTGATCATCATCCTTATACAATTTTTCTGCCAGACAAAGGTAACCGGAAAGAGGTTCTAGTACATGTTGCCAAGGACGAATTGCATTCGGATTTCTTATTTTTACAATCTTCTGGTTTAGAATGGATGCAAGAATATCCGGGACCAATCGATCCTCCGACCAATCCCCACCACCGATAACATTTCCCGCTCTAGCACTTGCTAAGCGAACTCCCTGTTTTAAAAAGAAGGAATTTCTGTATGCAGAAGTCACCAATTCCGAACATCCTTTGCTATTGGAATAAGGGTCATACCCGCCCATCGGCTCATTTTCTCGATAAGCCCAAACCCATTCCTGATTTTCATAACACTTATCAGTAGTAATGTTAACAACAGCTTTTACAGACTCAGAATGTCGAACTGATTCTAAAACATTCACTGTTCCCATCACATTTGTAGAATAAGTTTCGATTGGATCAGCATAGGATCTACGTACCAAAGGCTGAGCTGCCATATGAAAGACGACCTCAGCCTGGCTTTGTTTTAATTTTTTCGAAAGATTTTCGTAATCACGAACATCCCCGATTGTATGAGATGTTAACAAAGGTTCGACACCAATTAACGAAAACAAATTAGGATTAGTTGGTGCCGTTAGAGAATATCCATGAACATTTGCACCCAGTGAACTTAGCCATAAGGCAAGCCATGATCCTTTAAATCCAGTGTGACCTGTTATAAAAACAGATTTTCCCTTCCAAAAATGATTCTCTAATCCCATAATTTCCAAGGAGCCTTTCCCAAACTCCAAAGTTCTTCCAGATGATTTTTATCCCTAAGAGTATCCATAGGCTGCCAAAAACCAGAATGTTGAAAGGCCATCAGCTCCCGACTTTTTGCAATTTTTTCTAGAGGGTCCCCTTCCCAGCTGCTTTCATCTCCAGATATGAAATCAATAACCTTGGGAGAAAGTACAAAAAAGCCACCATTGATGAAACCACCATCTCCTTTGGGTTTTTCTACAAACCCATCAACCAAATCACCAGTCATTGACAAAGAACCGTATCTACCTGGGGGTTGCACTGCGGCAACGGTAGCTAATTTTCCATGCCCAAAGTGAAACTCTATTTCCTTTTTAATATCTATGTTAGATACACCGTCACCATAGGTGAAACAAAATGCTTTTTCGTTTTGTAAGTATTTAGCGACTCTTTTGAGACGGCCACCGGTTAAGGTGTTCTCACCTGTATCAACAAGAGTTACCTTCCATGGTTCTGCATTTTGTTCATGAACTTCCATCTTGTTATTACTCATATCAAATGTAACATCCGACATATGTAAAAAATAATTAGCAAAATATTCTTTGATTATATATCCTTTATAACCACAGCAAATAATAAAATCATTCACTCCAAAATGAGAAAACAACTTCATTATATGCCAAAGAATAGGTTTGCCCCCGATTTCGATCATGGGTTTTGGCTTTATATGGGTTTCTTCGGAGATTCTTGTTCCAAGACCTCCTGCTAAGATGACTGCTTTCAAATTAATAAAATCCTTTGTTCATAGGAATCTCTCATAAATATCATTATTTGATTTAATAAACTCTTCAATTTCCGGATTGGCAAATCTAACAATTTTTTTCGAAGAATAAGTTCCTCCAAAAAGATGGTCACTAAATTGTGTTTGAAAAATCAATCGACTACCTTTGATTAATGCTTTTCCCTTATGTAATCCTCTTGTATCTTCTGCGATAACTGTAAACTTTTTTGCGTTGTATTCAATATATTTTTCTTTAGGATAATACTCATCTACATCCTTATCCGTTAGTCTTGCATACCCATGTTTCAATAAATGTTTTGGAATACCTTTGGTTCTATGAGAACCTTCGATAAAACAATGTGGCCCCGTTTCAGGTGTAACATCAGTAAGGTAAAAAAAGAATTTTAACCACTTCACTCTATCCATATCAAAGTGCCACATAGTCGCAGCCTCAGCGTTTGGTTCTTTGGAAAAATCAGTATGCCACCACATCCCGGTTACATCTGCTTTCGGCAAACAACCCAAATAACTCTGCGCAACACTTAAAATAGAAAAATCTGTCAGGATTTTTTGAACAATTGGATCATTAATTAACATTTGTTCATCAAAATCGTAACGAATTGTTTTTGGGACTAGAGTTGGATTGAATTTCGAATGAACTGTTTTATCTTTATATCCGTCCGAATCGAGTGGTCGCTCAGCAAGGTCGGTATTACAGCCTAACTCAAACAAGTAGTTTCCAATTTCATCACTTATTCCTTGTTCAAAAATATAGTATCCTTTTTCCCTCAATATACTTGTGATTTTTCCAATATCATCTTTGGCATAATTTCCTAATATCCCACTTGATGAAGGAAATTTTCTCTTAGGGGTTTTTATAATTTGGTGAATTATATCATTTGAATAA
The DNA here is from genome assembly GCF_004770145.1 of Leptospira bourretii. NCBI lineage: Bacteria > Pseudomonadati > Spirochaetota > Leptospiria > Leptospirales > Leptospiraceae > Leptospira > Leptospira bourretii. The sequence goes on from NZ_RQFW01000019.1 coordinate 354,808, forward strand.
CCTTTTGTTTCGCAAAAAAGATTGATCATTTGAGAATAAGCTTCGGGGGGAGTGTTTCCAGTTTTTTTAAATTCAATAAAACCTCGCCTCACTTCAACTAACTTACGAAGAACTCTTAACATTTTTTTGAGCGTTTGAAACATTTATTTACCACCGCCTATTTCATTTTTTTATTATCATTCCAAAATTTATACAAACCCTTATCCTTCTCAAAATCAAGATCAAACAAAACTGACAAGATTTTATTCATTGTATCTCGTATCTCACGTTCTTCTCGTCGATTTACTTTCAGCTCGTCTTTTTTAATCAAATCCAGTTTTGTAGCAAGTTTATTGGTGATTACGGAGGTTAACCCTGCTCCGTCCTTCATTTTTTTATAGGACCCTAAATCGTAAGAATAATTAAAATTTCTTCTTTTGAAGTCTTGGGATACAAGCCCAAAAAGTTCCGATTTTTTTGAAACAAATCTAGCTTTCAACTTTTGCAAAAAATTCCCAGAGAGCAAAGTAGGATCTTCATGATGATGAAAATCATTTGAAATTTTAAAAACAGGTTTATAAAGTCTAAGTGCATACCAACGGAAGGCTTTTTTAGTGTTCTCAAAGCTTAACCCATCTTTGAGCGCAATACAAAGTTTTTCAAAATAATCTGTCTTGTTTGTAGCTACGTAATTTAGTTCTGCGGGATAAAGTAATAATTCTGGAGAGTAAATCAATACAGGTATACCAAAAAGGCTCATCTCCTCACCTACACTCGACCAAGCATTTAAAAACAAATCTGTTTCCTTTGCTAAGTCATAGATGGAAAGATTGTCTGTTGGCCAATTGATTGCAGTATTGTTTGGTAATTCATTGAAAATTTCTTCCAATTCAAGTGAGTGTTTCGATCGAACCCCTTCTCTTTTGTTCGGAAATTCTCTAGGATGAACTCTAATAATTAGAAATAAATCTGGATGGTTTTTAAAGTACTTTATTAACTCAGAAATCCATTCAATTTGAGAATTAAAAATTAAAGATTTTGGTTTTTTTAATTCTCCAATGGTTTCTCCTGCGAATCTTTCATCGTAACTACTCATTGTAGCGACAATTATTTTTTGACTGGGAGATATTTTAAAAAATTCTCTAACTGAAATTGTGGATTGGACTGGTTGAGAATAAGCTAAAAAATGTTTCCCTTGAAATAGCGTAAGAAAATGATCTTTAACCGAATTTGCTTCTACTTGTGTGCAGGTAGAGTTTTTAAATTGATCCCACTTTGAAATCAATTCCCTCCTATATTCAAAAGTAGTATTCAACGAAACGATCATCGTAGATAATCTGTTAGACAAATTTTCGCCAGCATGAAGGAAATAAACTGGAATGTCTTTTTGATTTCCAATAACTTTTAAGGTTTGGTTTACAGCATAAAGGGTATTGTAGATAAGTATCCTATCTGGTTTCTCTCTTTCTAGGATTTTTAAAGATGCAAAATAACTATAAAGAGTATTTCTTAGATTTATTTTACAACTTTCCCATTCCTTTTCATTAAAATTCAAATCACTTTTCTTATATTGCAGTAATACCTCATATAATGCAATTCTTCCCAAAGGAATACCATTCAACTGGAAGGATTCGAATGATTCATATGGTAATGAGTTAATTATTCTTTCTATACTGGATTTATCTTCTGACGATAAATAAGATTCAATTTTTCTGCTGTCAAATTTGAATCTGCTATTTATTACATCTCGAAGTTCATTGCAACGTTCGCAGATTGTTTGTTTATCTGTTTTTTCTGAAAACTGATTCAAGCCATGAGCACTCATAGCGACACAATATTCAGAAAAAATTCGATCGCAATGGATAAACAAGACCTCATTTCCTTCTTGAATTAATGCATCCGCAATACTTGCTTCAGGAAAAGAATGTGTCCAGATTGCCGAAAAAGGTGAATAAATTAAAATCTTCACCCTAACATCTCCCAACTCAGTCCAGTTCCCCTCTTCACGTCTTGATTGATTCTTTTTCCAATCACAAGATCGTAAAACTTTGGCGGCATACCATACCCGGGTCTGATGCTTCTGACATTTTTCTCAGTCACCACATCACCAGCTTTCATATCCTCAACTATATACAAAGATCTTCGAAAAACCAATGATGCCTTTTCCTTTTCAGTTGGTCCATAACTGATCTTTCCTAGACCCAACCAGGCTCTCTCTGTTTCCTCGACCAAAGCTTTCATTTCTGCTGGCTCCATCGAAAAGACCGAGTCCACCCCACCATCTGCTCGAGAAAGGGTGAAATGTTTTTCTATAATGGTTGCACCTAAAGCAACACTCGCTACCGCCACCCCAATCCCCATGGTATGATCAGAGAGTCCTATCTCACAACCGAACAGATCTCTCATATGTGGAATCGTTAGAATATTCGTAGACTCAGGTGTGGCTGGATATGTACTCGTGCATTTCAAAAGAACGATTTGGCGATTCCCAGTGCTAATGATGGCATCCACAGCATCTGCAATTTCTTGAATTTGCGCCATTCCGGTTGAAATGATAATCGGCTTTCCCGTGTTTGCGACTTTTTTTATCAAAGGAATATCAATATTTTCAAACGAAGCTATTTTATATGCAGGAACATTTAATTCTTCTAAAAAATCTACAGCCGTAAAGTCGAAAGGACTACTAAAACAGAGAATACCTTTTTCTTTGCACCTTTCCATAATAGGTTTGTGCCATTCCCAAGGTGTATAAGCTTTTTTATAAAGATTGTGAAGTGATTCACCTTTCCATAGACTTTTGGGATCAGAAATAAAAAACTCACCATCTGATTTATCAATTGTAATCGTATCTGCTGTGTAAGTTTGCAATTTAAGTGCATGCGCACCTGAATTTGCTGCAGCATCAACGATCTCAAAAGCTCGCTCAAGGGAGTGATTATGGTTACCTGACATTTCTGCGATGATGAAAGGTTTACTTGATCTTGAAATTTCTACATTTGCAATTTTAATCATAATTTTTTATAAATGATTCATTCAACGTCCATTGGATATTTCGACTTGGTTTAGTTTAGTACCCAACAATATGATTGATTTTTTCATTTACTTTCCAATTCCCGATTTTTTCTTTCTACGAATTCATTTCTTAACGTTCTAATTTTAATATCATTGACTGAATCTAAAACTGTTTCGCGGATAAGGAGAAAGTTATGTTCTTATTGATATATTGTACAATCAATAGATCCATATGTCGCTATTCTAACCTATTTCAAAATCAGTGAAAGCTAAGAACCCATCTTTCACTCTTGCTACGAACTGATTGTTTTCTTTAAAAATTAAACCAATCGAATTTAACACTGGTTGAGATAAATCCAAAGCCACTGCTCTATGAACGATTAGTTTCCGACCATCTGCTAGGTAACAATAAGCTCCAGGATAAGGCTTTGACTGGGCACGAATGAAATTTATTAGAGATTTTTTATCTTTAGTAAAATCTACATATCCCATTTCAGGTATTCGTTTCCCAAAATAAGTAGCATCCGCTTCAACTTGTGGAATAGGTTTAATACCTTGGTGAATTTTTTTTAAAGATTCAGTTAGACAGACAGGATAAATTTCTTTAAATTTCTGTATGATATCATTTCCAGTATCTTCATCCGCTATCTCCACTTCTATTTGGTGGTAGATGTCTCCTGTATCAACAGACTCTTCCATTATATGGCATGTTATTCCAGTTTTGGATTCTCCGTTGATGATTGCCCATACATGTGGTGTCCTTCCTCGATATTTTGGGAGTAGCGATCCGTGGATGTTCAACGGATAGGAGGAATTTTCTAGAATTATTTTAGGGATTATGTAACGATAGTTTACACTGATAAGAAAATTTATCTTTTCTTCCTTCAACTCATTCAAAAGAAGAAGATCAGTTCGCAAATCTGAATAGGAAAAATCAATGCCGTTCTTCGAAGACAATAAATCCACTGATTCTCCAGAGCCATCTTTATGGGTAAGTATCAAATCAAACTGATACCCATTCTCTAGTAGCTCTTTTAACACTACAAATCCTAATGTTCCAAAACCAGCAAATATATTCATATGAAACTTTTTACCTAAAAATCGAATTCAATGTCCAAGAAATTTGCATATCTATTTCTCTTTGGTTGTAAAAACCATTTTGAATGCAACCAAAGAATCTATTCTTCGACTGCCCTATTAAACTTCAACACATCCATTTAGAGAAACTTATACTCAAAAGAACGATTGTCGTATTTATTAATAGGAGCATCCAACTGTGGTGGATCCATCATCTAGTTTTTTGTATCTTGAATTCCGAAGGCTATTTTGTTGTTATTTTACCTGGTTTCCCATTTCTCTCAATAATTTGACAACTTCACCCGGTTCCTTTATTTCCTTAACACCTTGGTATTCAACAAAACCCCGAATATTTCCGACTTGGTTATCTGCTGTTTTAATCATTAGCATAGGAAGTCCACATCGATCCAATTCATACGTTGTCTGCCCTCCGGCAGTAATTGCAAAATCCATCTTTAACATCAGATCACGCATTTCTAATGCAGACAGGTTTTTATATAAAAACGTATTCGAATCTGATAGAGAAACCAATTCCTTCTCATTCAAAAAACCAGGTCCAATGACAAGATGTTTTTCTAAATCAGGAAATTCCTTACAAAGAAGATTCAAAAAAACCTCAGAATAAAGATGAGGATCTGTTCCTCCCAAGGTTATCAGAACCTTACGAAGAGGATTATTTCGCTTGGGAATCTCAAATCTCGCTCGGAAAGGTTTCCTCAAGAGAACTTCATTTTTTCCAGTAATTACTTTGTATTTAGATTTATCATAATTGATAAACAAACCTGGAAAACCAGGATTTAATATCGTCGATCCAACCGGATAAGAAATTCGGTGGTAATCATCGATACAAACCAATTCATCAGAATGCTTTTTTAACTCTTCATAAATGGAAACTGGAGCTAAATATGAATCAACATAAACCACTAAACTTTTTCTGGATTTTACTAATGAAAACTCAGTAAGAAATTTTTCAAGGGTTGGGATGTCCTTCCAGTTTTCTTTGTAAACTGGAAATGAATACGACCAATCAGGCAAAGAATCATCTGTATCTAGAACAATACACACATCCTTAGAACCTTTTTCTATTAGTATTTCTGCAAGGGCCGTACATCTTCCCAAATGTCCAAGACCACTTGCTTTAAACGCCTCGGTAAATATAACATACTTCATGTCGAAAATAGGAGCTTATATTTAAGTTCTGCAATTTTCCAATCTGACTCATTATCTATATCTTGAGCCTCTAAATCTGAAATCTCTAAACCAACAGAACGTTCAGTCCACATTTTCCTTTTTAACAGGAATGACTTAACATTAAAAAAATAAAATTGACCCGCATCAAAAAAAGCCGGCTGCAAATCTTGTGAGCGGACCTGCATATTTTCAGGCTGGATCATTTCTATAAATCCCATTGGATTTTCAATTAAGGCTCGTTGAATTGGAGAAGAATAACGAATTATTGGGAATACCGAATCCGCATCTTTTGATTTAAGTAAATCGAGTGCTTTCACTAGATACTCTTGTTTAAGTAATGGTGAAGTCGGATAGATACAGCAAGCAAAATCAAATTTTTTTCCCAATTGATTCTCATAGGTATTTAAAACTTCGACAAGAACATCAGAGGTTGTTGCAAAATCATCAGAGGTTTTGGCACTTCGAAGAAAAGGAACTTCCGCCCCATAATTTTCTGAGATTTTCTTTATTTCCAAATCATCAGTAGATACGATTACATTGTGAAATATTTTTGATTCTAATGCCAAATTTATTGGATAAGCAATGATAGGTTTCCCGCAAAAATCTTTGATATTTTTACGTGGAATTCTTTTGCTTCCACCACGAGCAGTTATGATTGCAAGAATTGAATTCATACTCCAATTACAATCTCTATTATTCTCTGGATGTCTTGGTCTTCTAAAGTAGGAAACATTGGCAAACTCAATGCTTTCTTATAGTAATTTTCTGCATTTGGAAAATCACCTTTTGAAAATCCCAATCCTTTGTAGTAAGGTTGCAAATGGATTGGAATATAATGTATCTGTGGAAAAATTTCATTTTCAACTAAAACATTGTATATCTTTGTACGTTTTTCAGATTGTATCACATACAAATGATAGGCATGCCCTTCGTTAAATTTTACGAGTGGCACAATTTCTGAATTTTTAAACCCTTCATCATACAATTTAGCAATTTCATGTCTTCTTTCTATATTTTTATCCGCCCTTTCCAACTGAGAAGTTCCTAATGACGCTAAAATATCAGGCATACGATAGTTATAACCAAGAGACTGCATTTCATAATACCAAGGCCCCATTTCTATATCTTCACTTGAATTTAAGAACTTTCCTTTTTCACGTGTGATTCCATGAGTCCGAAGAACTAACAACTTTTCATAAAGTTCCTCTGAATTCGTTGTTAACATTCCTCCTTCACCTGTGGCGATGTGTTTAACTGGATGAAATGAAAAGATTGATATATCGTTAAATTCGCAACTTCCGCAGAGTGATCTTCGAGAGTCCGATGTTGTAAAAAATCCACCTGGAGAATGGCAAGCATCTTCAATGATCCAAAGATTATATTTTTTTGCGACGATGCGTAATTTTTCTAAATTTACCGGATTACCGGCAAAATCAACGGCAATAATACCGGAATAAGAATCTGGCCCACCCGATTTGATTCGTTCTTCAAGCGAATTGATATCGATTAAACCTGAGGCAGAATCTATATCAGCAAAATCTATTTCACCTCCTACATACAATACAGAGTTCGAAGAGGCGACAAAAGATATAGGTGAAGTAATTACTTTTTTTCCAGGTTTCAAACCAAGAGCTAGAACAGCCAGATGAAGTGCTGCTGTTCCATTTGTCACAGCTACCGCATATTTGCTTCCAACATATTTAGCAAATTTTTCTTCAAACTTGGCAACAGCTGGACCTTGGGTAAGAAAATCTGATTTGAGTGTATTAATAACTGATTCAATATCAGCAGGAGAAATCGAATGCATTCCATATGAAATTTTTTTCATGATTCAAACCTACTATAAGTTCTTTATCATCTTTTTAAGATCTTCGACAGACAACCATTCGTTGTTTTTTCCACTATTGTATTGAAAACCTTCCTTACAATATTTCCCTTTAAAATGGGTCAGAAATTCTTTTATTTCCCACTTCGGTGTAAATGACGGAAGAATGACAAAATATTTTTCAAACTCCAAAGTGCTGAGTGCATCGGTTTCGGTAATCATTTCTTCGTGTAACTTTTCGCCTGGACGAATCCCAACGATCCTTGTTTCAATTCCGGGTGCCACTGCCTCAGCAACGTCGAGAATTCTGTAACTTGGAATTTTTGGTACAAAGATCTCTCCTCCCCACATATTCTCCATTGCATAAAATACTAAATCCACACCTTCATCTAAAGTGATGTTAAATCGAGTCATTTCAGGGTGAGTGATTGGTAAAAAACCTTTCTCTTTGTGTTTTTGAAAAAACGGAATCACCGATCCTCGAGATCCCATCACATTTCCATACCTGACAACGGAGAACTTAATATCATGATTTCCTTTATATAAGTTAGCAGCAATAAACAGTTTATCACTGCATAACTTGGTGGCACCATATAAATTAATTGGTGCAGCAGCCTTGTCAGTCGAAAGTGCAACCACATTTTTTACACCTTTTTCAATACAAGCCTCAATTAAATTCTGTGCACCTAACACATTTGTTTTGATTGCTTCAAATGGATTGTATTCTGCTGCTGGGACTTGTTTCAGAGCAGCGGCATGAATTACAGTATCAATCCCTTCCAAAGCATATAGTAGCCGAGATTTATCTCTGACATCACCAATAAAAAACCGAATTTGCGGATATTCATCGCTTGGAAATTCAAGAGACATCTCATACTGTTTCAATTCATCGCGAGAAAAAACAACAATACGTTTTACGTCTGGATATGCTTGAATTAATCTTAGTATAAATCTTTTCCCAAAAGATCCCGTCCCACCAGTTACTAGTATCGATTTTACACTCATATTTTTCCCTTTTTTACCTTTCTACTCCACCATTCAAAAGGAAATCATCATATGCTAATTTGATCCCTTCTCTTAACTCAACTTCATGTTTCCAACCCATTCGATGTAATTTCGAAACATCCAATAATTTTCTTGGAGTTCCATCGGGTTTGGTCAAATCGAAAGTCAATTTCCCTTGATAACCAACAACATCTTTTAGTGTTTCAGCAAGTTCCCGGATACTCACTTCAATCCCGGAGCCAACATTTACGTGTTCACCACCACGGGTCTCTCGAAACTCATTATAGTTCTGCATCAAAAACACACAGGCTCTCGCCATATCATCCGAAAACAAAAATTCACGCAAAGGATTCCCTGTTCCCCAAATCACAACTTCAGATAGATTGTTTACTTTTGCTTCATGAAACCTTCGGAGAAGCGCCGGCAAAACATGGGAATTTTGTGGATGATAATTATCTCCTGGCCCATAAAGGTTTGTGGGCATCACAGAGAAAAACTCTGTTCCGTATTGTCTGTTATAACTTTGACACATAACAATACCTGCAATTTTAGCAACGGCATACGGTTCATTCGTTGGTTCCAACTTTCCATCTAACAGTTGCCCTTCGTCCATAGGTTGTTTTGCAAATTTTGGATAAATACAAGAGGATCCAAGAAAACACAACTTTTTCCCTTCGTAACGATAAGTTGCATCAATGATATTGTTTTGGATCTGTAGGTTAGAAAATATGAATTCTGCTGGATAGGTATCATTCGCATGAATCCCTCCTACTTTTGCAGCTGCCAAAAAAACATACTCCGGTCTTTCTGCTTCAAAAAACTGGTTCACCTCAGACTGATTGGTTAGGTCGAGTTCCTTCCTGGTTCTACCAATCACATTCGAAAAACCTTGTCGATTCAATACTCGAACAAGGGCTGAACCTACCAAACCTTTGTGACCTGCGACATATATTTTAGAATTTTTATTCATAACGATATTTTACTGATCCCATATTAAATTGTTTTGTTATTTAATTCGAATTGTATTTTGAAATGTACCAATGGATGGTCTTCAATATTCCCGTTGAAAATGTTTCTTCAGGACTCCAGTTCAATTTATCCTTCATCTTTGTTGCATCGATAGCATAACGTTTGTCATGCCCCGGCCTATCAGAAACATAAGTGATTAGCTCGGAATAACTTTTACCGTTTTTTCTAGGTTTTAATTGATCCAAATGCCCACAAATAATAGAAACAACTTGGTTATTCGTCAACTCATTGTTCCCACCGATATTGTAAGTTTCACCGGGCAACCCAGTCGCCAAAACTCTCTCAATTCCTTTTGCATGGTCCAAAACAAAAAGCCAATCACGAATATTAGTCCCTGTTCCATAGATCGGAATATTTTTTTCAGCTAATGCGTTTCGAATGATGGTGGGAATTAGTTTTTCATCATGTTGTTTGGGGCCATAATTGTTAGAACAATTGGTAATCATCACTGGCAAACCATAGGTATGAAAATAACTACGCACCAAATGATCGGATGATGCCTTACTAGCGCTATAAGGAGAGTTCGGTTGGTAAGGAGAAGATTCAGTAAAGTAACCTTCTTCTCCTAAGGAACCAAATACTTCATCTGTTGAGATATGTATGAATTTTGCGTTTTTAAATTCTTCTTTGATTTGAAATGGCGAAAAAAACCAAGTTGTATATGCTTTTTGCAATAATTGAAATGTACCAATGATGTTTGTTTCTAAAAAGATCTTTGGGTTATTGATGGAATTATCAACATGACTTTCCGCAGCAAAATGAATCACCGTATCAAAAGAATGTTCTACAAATAAATTGTCTAAAATTTGCGGATCACAGATATCACCTTTCACGAACTTGTGGCGACTGTTCTCCGATACTTCAGAAAGATTTTCCAAATTCCCCGCATAAGTTAATTTATCCAAACTAACGATGAAGGCATCTTTATATAAATTTAATAAATAAGGAACAAAATTGGAACCGATAAAACCAGCGGAACCTGTGACTAAAATCTTTTTTTGGGCCATTTAATTCTCTGCTGCGCCTACAATGTCCCAAAGATAGGAGCCATATTGATTTTTTTGATTGAGGATCGCGTGTTTTTTAAGTGTTTCAAGTGAAATAAAATTCTTTCGGTAGGCAATTTCTTCCAAACAAGCAATTTTAAGCCCCTGTCTTTTTTCAATGACTTCAATGAAGTTAGATGCTTCCAAAAGACTATCGTAAGTTCCTGTATCCAACCAAGCAAACCCACGACCAAGCATCTTACACTTAAGTCTTGATTCCGATAAATACAAAAGATTGAGAGAAGTAATTTCAAGTTCACCTCTTCCCGATGGTAACACTTTTTTTGCATGTTTGACTACATCTTTCGGGTAAAAGTAAAGTCCCACAACGGCAATATTACTTTTAGGATTTGCCGGTTTCTCTTCTAAAGAAATAACATTCATCTCCTTATCAAGTTCTGCAACACCATACCTTTCTGGATCTTTTACATTATAACCGTAAACGACAGCTTTTTTTGATTCCTTCACTTCCGTAATTGTTTCCGACAATAACTGAATCAAACCGTCTCCATAAAAAATATTATCACCCAGCACCAAACAAACATCTTCCTCTTCGATAAACTCTTCTCCCAATAAAAATGCTTGGGCCAGTCCATCCGGCGAAGGTTGAATTTTGTATTGGATTTTAATTCCTAAATCACTCCCGTCTCCAAATAAATCTTCAAATCTCTTTGTGTCATTTGGAGTAGAGATGATGAGAATATCTCGAATCCCAGCTAACATTAAAACTGATAGTGGGTAGTATATCATTGGTTTATCATATACAGGAAGTAGTTGTTTCACAACTCCCCTTGTCAGTGGATACAACCTGGTTCCAGAACCGCCTGCGAGTATAATGCCTTTCAACCTAATTCCTCCGCAATATCACCTAACTTTTCTACTTCGGTTCGCAGAGCTTCATATTCTCTTTTTTTGATCTCATAGAAATGAAGTGTCATCCTTGCCTTTTCTTCTATCCCGCGAGGAGTGAGAAGGTATGTATAAGAAAGTTTATTTTTATTATTTCGAAAGTTATTCATTTTGATAAGACCCTTATCCAAAAAGGCTTTCAAAATATAATTCACCTTACCTAAACTAAGACCCAAAACATCAGAGGCATCCCTTTGCGATAAATGAGGATTTTCCTCAAGTAATTGCAAAAGTTTTAGGTGGTGGTCATTGTATTGGAAATTTTCTTTCATGAAAGGAAATGTTCCCGAACGGGAGCTTCGATGACTTTCGGTAGGCATAGCTCCGCCCCCTGAGTCCCAGCCATTTTACAAAATGTGTTCAGGTTTTGAACAAGGTCAAGAAAAAATGTTCATTTCATGAACATGAATCCTCGAATTCCGTTAAAAAAAGGAAAAATCTTTTATAGATTGAAGCCATAACCTTTGTTTGGGTTAACACTTTAGTTAGGTTCCAGGTATTTGATTCCGACTCTTATGAACCAAACAAATCCAACAAAAAACCAAAGAATGGGGATCACAAAGGAAATCAAAAGAAACAATTGCTTTGTGCTCTGAAAATACCATTCCTTAGATTCATATAACCTAAGCCAGGTGATCTGTCCTTTTTGAATCTCTGGATAGTTTAAAATCCATTCTAAAGTAAGTTCTTTTAAATCTTCGGTTTCAGGGAGAACGATTGCAAACTTCGGGATTAAATTTTCATTTTGCCACTGATGAAATCGATATAAGTTATCTTCAATCGCCAAAAATCTAATGCTTTCGTTTGGTTCAGCTTTATTAATCATAGGAATCAAAACAAAATGTTCTGTATGGCTATTGTCTCTCCCCTTTATGTCTTTGGATTTGTGTTGAAATGATTTTGAAACCATCCATTTTGGTTCAAAAACAAACCCCTCTAGTTCTAAACAACATACTCCAGGAACTACTTTGTTTTTTTGAATCAAATCGATGTTTCTTTCTGATAAAAGGATGTATTTTAGAATAGAAATCTCGTCTCGAAAAACCATTTGTGTGGCTAAAATGCAAATGGATGACAACACAATGATCTCTTTCCACTGCCTTGCAAAAAAACATGCCAACAATGTTAAGAACAAAAAAAGAACCATCGCCAAACCGAGAGAAACGTAAAAATCAAAATGAATCCAAAGCGGGAAATAAAAATAAGAACAAAGGCCTAAAATAAAAGAAAGAAAAATTACTTTTAATGGAGGCATTAAGAATTGGTTCTTCATTCGGATATTTCCCTGTAAAAATCTCCAACAAAGAAAATAAAAAACAAGTAGGAAAACTGACTACCGATCGGACTATTTTCAAAATTCTAATGAAAACAAACTGAACAAATCGGTATCAAAACAAACGAGTTTCCAATTGACTTTTATTGCTTAAACCACGATACCTATCTGAATGAAACCCAAAAAACGAACGCTCGTATATGATTTCCTAATCAAATTAGTGAGTTTGGCCAAAGGAACTGTTTTCCATTCCATTGAAGAAAATTTTTCAGGCACAGAAGAACATTTGGAATCACCTTACCCAACCGCTTTACTTTGTAATCATGTTTCCGAAGCCGATGTTGTCTCTCTTTCGATTGTTTATCCAAGGCTAAGTCCCAAAATCAAAATGATCATTCCTGCAAGGGAGGATATTTTGTTACCTGGGTTTTTACAAAAGGAATTTCGCTCAAAGGGATTTTTAAAATGGGTTTTTAAGTTTATCGATGCTACAAAAATCATTCCTTTTTTATTACGTTATATTGGGGCAGCTCCCATTAAACGCCCGTTCCGTGACAATGCAAGAGAACTCATCAAATCAGGAGAACTTCGAGACAAAGTTGACAGCGAATGGACAGACCTTGTTGCTCATATCAAAAAAGGAAGAAACTTGTTTATGTTTCCAGAGGGAACCTACAGCCATGACGGTTTTTTAAACCAAGTCAAACGTGGAGCCTACTACATCAAATCCAAAATTGACAAACTTCATTTTAATAGTTTTACGCTTACTTATGACCACCTTTCCTATCAAAAAACAAAGTTATACATAAAATACGGAAAACCGTTTGAAATTCATAAGGAACTTCCAGCCGACCAAGTAGTGAAATTAGTAGCAGAAAAACTGGGGAAAAACTACACAGTAACACTTGGAAACCTAACATCATTTATCCTATTAAAATTTGGAAAAGAAACAAAAATCAAAAAACACCAATTGATTGAACTCATCCTCAAACTTAAAAAACAAATCGAATCAACGTTTCCTGAAATCACAATTGCTTCCGAATTAAAAAAAGAAACGATTCAAATCCAATTGGAATCTATATTCTCCAAACTAAAAACTATCAAACTCATTGATTGGGAAGAAGAAACCATCCATACCAAAGAGATTCTCTATCATATTCCTAAATCAATACACAATTTAAAAAAATCGAATATAGTGATGTATCATAGAAATCAACTCACAGCCCACCTGCAACATTTAGAGGATGTTTGGAATGGGATCTTTACAAACCAAGGAGCTACAAATGAAACCACTTAAACCCATACGCATTGTTTTGTTATTTTCTTTCTTTTTTGTTGGTTGTGGGACCATCTCACGGGGTTGTGCCAAATATTTTGGTTATGATGAGGTTTGTGTGGACGGAGTCAAATACATTCAATTCACTTCTGGTGCGAGTGTAAAATACAATCCAGATGGAACGATTGCCACTTGCCGCTAAACAAAACAACTAAACTTCGTGATTGGTTCTATTTCTAGTGACTTCCCACAGTAAAATGGAACCGGCACAAGCAACATTGAGGGAATTAACGACTCCTCGCATCGGAATTTTAAGAATCAAATCACAAAGGGATTGTAAGTGAACACTCATCCCTTTGGCCTCATTCCCAAGAATTAATAATACAGGACTTTTGATATTGGTTTTTTCCAAAGATTCTTTTCCAAGAGAATCTGAACCTATCACTTGGAGATTACATCGATCCTTTTCTTTTTTTAAAAACATTTCCAAAGAAGCAACAGATTCTAAAAATACCAACTTGGTATGAAAGATACTGCCTAAACTTGCTCTTAAAACTTTCGGATCATATACATCAATTGAATGTCCGAGAACAAAAACAGTATCCACTTGGAAAGAATCAGCAGACCGAAGAATGGATCCAAAATTTCCCAAATCACTTGGTCTGTCAAAGAGGAGATAAAAAGGATGGTTGGTAGGAATTAGGTTCTGAATCTCCGTGCGTTGAATTTTGGCTGTGACAATGAGTTCTGATGGATTTTCTTTTTCGGAAAGTTCCAAAAAAAGACCAGAGCTCACCTCGAATTGTTTTGCCTTCGAATATTTTTTTAAAACAGATTCGGCCCATAAGGAAAGCTTCACTCCTTCCCTAAATAAAATACGAGTGATTTCCCAACGAGCACCTATCAGCTGTTTAATGCATTCAGTGCCCTCAACAAAAACCTCATTCTCTTGGCTCCGTTTAGACCGGTTGGTCCTAAGAGCCAAAAGAATTTGAAATTCAGCATTCTTAACAGATATTTTGAGAGGGCGGCCCTGAGACATATAGAACTTATATGGTTACAGCAAGCCTTGTCCCTTGGTCGATCGCACGTTTGGCATCAAGTTCTGAAGCTAAGTCTGCACCACCAATCAAATGTACAGGAATCTTTGCTTTTTGTAATGGTTCCAACAAAGAACGATTGGAATCTTGGCCCGCACAAACAACCACTGTATCACAAGGGATCTTTTTTGTTTCTCCTTTCACTTCGATCACAATTCCATCCGCTTCAATGGCTTTGTAAGTGACTCCAGAAATTTGCGTTACCTTTCGATCTTCCAGTGAGGTTTTATGAATCCAACCAGTTGTTTTTCCAAGTGTGGCTCCAAATTTACTATTAGAACGTTTTAACATAGTCACTTCTCTGCCGGAATGTGGTGTGTCCTTTACACTTAGCCCACCATCTTTTGTGATGTTTTGGTTGATCCCCCATTCTTTTAAATAATTTTCTTTGGTTAACTCATGCCCTGCATCAGTTAACATCAAACTCACATCAAATCCAATTCCGCCGGCACCTAAAACAACCGCGCGTTTTCCAACTGGTTTTCCTTTCAGAACCACATCCACATAACTAAGAACATTCGGACCTTCAATTCCTGGAATTTCTGGTATCCTTGGAGTGACACCAGTCGCAAGTACAACTTCCTCAAATCCTTGTTTCAAAAGATCATCTGCAGATACAAAGGTATTTAATTGTACATTCACACCATGTTTTTTTACCATCTCACCAAAGTAACGAATGGTTTCTTTAAATTCCTCTTTTCCTGGAATCCGACGAGCAATGTTTAACTGTCCGCCGAGTTCTTCGTGTGCATCAAACAAGGTCACGGAATGCCCTCTTTCAGCAAGCGTTGTCGAACAGGCCATCCCACCGGGACCTGCTCCCACCACAGCAACCTTTTTGGGTTTGGATGTTTTTTCAATGATTAGTTCTGTTTCATGGCATGCTCTTGGGTTCACCAAACAACTACAGATTTTTCCCTGAAAGATATGATCAAGACATGCTTGGTTACAAGCAATACAAGTATTGATTTCTGACGCTTTGCCTGCAGCTGCTTTGTTAACAAAAAAAGAATCAGCAAGGAAGGGTCTTGCCATAGATACTAAATCGGCATCTCCCGCAGCAAGAACTGATTCGGCAATTTCAGGAGTATTGATTCTGTTCGATGTCACAAGAGGAATGTTTACATGTCCTTTTACTTTTGCAGTCACCCAAGTGAAAGCAGCTCTTGGAACCATCATTGCAATGGTAGGAATTCTTGCTTCATGCCAACCAATCCCAGTATTGATGATAGTAGCCCCTGCTTTTTCAATTTCTTTGGCAAGAATCAAAACTTCGTCAATGTTACCACCATCTTCAACAAGATCTAACATAGACAAACGATAAATGATGATAAAATCAGTTCCCACTCGTTTGCGAACCGCTTTGATGATTTCGATAGGAAACTTGATACGATTTTCAAAACTTCCACCCCAATCATCGGTTCTGGTGTTTGTGCGTTTGGCTATGAATTGGTTGATGAGGTATCCTTCACTTCCCATGATTTCAACTCCATCATAACCAGCTAACTTCGCGAGTTCCGAGCAACGTGCGAAGTCTTCGATGGTTTGATAAATTTCCTCTTCTGTTAATGGATGAGGTTTGAACATATTGATTGGTGCACGTAGATTGGATGCTCCCACTATTTTATCATGGTATCCATAGCGACCAGTGTGAAGGATTTGCATGGCAATTTTTCCACCTTCTTTATGCACCGCATCTGTCACCACTCGGTGGTGTTTGGCTTCTTCTTCTGTATCCATCACACCACCACCACGGGACACTCTCCCCGCTTCGTTAGGAGCAATTCCTCCTGTCACAATGAGTGCCACACCACCCTTCGCTCGTTCACCATAAAAAGCGGCCATTCGTTCATAACCGTTCGGAGCTTCCTCGAGACCGGTATGCATGGAACCCATAATGGTTCTATTTCGTAATGTAGTGAACCCTAGAGACAAAGGGGACAAAAGATTGGGATAAGATGTCATATGCTACAAGAATAGAAAATGGAAGATTTTGGCAAGATTTACTTGCAATCCAATTGAGAACCGGTATAACAATCCCCGTGGCAATTGTGACTGAGAATAAAAATAAAAAAAATGCGATTCTATTCGTAGATGATGAATCCATAATATTAATGAGTATGAAGTCGCAGGTAAAACAACATTTTGGGGAACAATTCAAATACCTAACTGCAGACAGTGCCATAGAAGCTTGGGAGATTTTAAAAGAATTAGAGGAAGAAGGAAAATCTGTTTCGGTGATCATTTCTGACTGGTCTATGCCAGGCATGAATGGAGATGAATTTTTAAGGAAAGTACATAAATCTTATCCAAACATCGAAAAAGTAATCATCACGGGATTTGCAGACCAAAAATCCGTAGAAAATTTAAATTCAGAAATTGGCCCTATTACTTGTTTGAAAAAACCTTGGGATGAAGAGGAACTCATCACCACAATCACACAGGCCATTCACGACTGACTTTGTTTCGGAAGATAAATATAAAAAATCGTTTCCCCTGGCACAGATGAAAGATCGATCCTTCCCCCATGCCTTTTGACAATTTTATTGACGATATCGAGTCCAAGTCCACTCCCTTCCCCCGGAGCTTTGGTGGTAAAAAATGGCTCAAAAATTTTTCCTTGGATCTCTTTTGGGATCCCGGGACCAGAATCCTTCAGGGATACTAAAATTTCTCCTCCCTGGTCTTTCACTGCAATCTCCAAATTGCCAACAAAGGACATGGCCTGCAAAGAATTGTAAATCAAATTGGTCCAAACATGCAACAAGTCATCCGGATAACAATCAATTGGCGCTACCGGATCAAAATCTTTTTTTAAATTGATTCCACGTTTTAATTGGTTTTGGTAAATGGTCAGGACAGTTTCTATGGTTTCAGGAATGGACGCTTTGTTTTTTTTACCCGTGGCATCAAACCTAGAAAAATTCTTTAAGGCATACATAATTTTGGAAATACGATCCACTGCCAGTTGGATGGAGCGAGTGTTCCTACGGAATTGGATTTCCAAAGATAAATAATCTAAAAACACTTTAATATAATGCGATTTAAATAAAGGCAGATAACTCGGATCTATTTCTCCAATTCCTAACTCGACCCAGGCTTCGGAAAATTCTTCCGCACATCCCAAATCAAACCCATGGGCCAAAAAAATTTCTTTATTTTTCTTTTTTCTGAGTCGTTCTTCTTTGCCGGTATAAAATTCAATTGGTTGGTCTAAATTAGCCAAGATGGTTTTTACAATTTTTTGTTCCGGCAAAGGAACTGATAAAATTGCTTCACGAAAAAGTTGCGAGGCAACGCCATATTTTTTTTGCCAATCCAACATATTTTGGTTCGAGGCCTTAACAGCACCGATCGGATTATTGATTTCATGGGCAATCCCTGCTATCAATTGTCCAAGGGCTGCTAACTTTTCCGATTGGATCAATTGGTCTTGGGTTCGTTTGAGATTTTCAAGTGCTAACTCCAATTCCAATTTTTGTTTTTCAATGAGTTTGTTTTTATCTCGAATCTCTGAATTGATCAGACGTAACTCTTCCACCTCTTTTAATGGACTTAAATCGAAAATACTATAGGCAATTGAGTTTGTCTCTTTGTATAAAAATCGTTTTAGAGAAACTAGTGCTGGGAATAAATCACCATTTTTCTTTTTACAAACAATTTCCAAAGACTCTGTTGTAAAGTTTGCGATTGTATTTCGAATTTTGCGAAGTGACTCGGTTGTCAAAAGATTTTTTACTTTAAGATAGGGAATTTCAGTTAGGTCGTATCCAAACAAACGTTGGAATGCAAAATTAGAATCTTTTACATTCAATCCATTCTCATCAAAGATCAAAAATGCCTCTGTAGAAAATTGATAAAAAGCTTCAAACCGTTCATCCGATTTACGAAGAGCTTCTTCGCTTAGTTTTGTCTCTGTGATATCTAAAACTGTTCCTTGTAGGATCTTCGCTTCCCCTTCTTTGTTACGGGTGAGTTTACCAATCGCTTCGATCCAATGTAATTTTCCATCTGGGTGATTGATACGGTTTCTGATTCTGTAAGCAGAACGATTTAAATCTTCCATCAGAAGTGTTGTTTCTTTTGACAATAACTCCAAATCATCTTTGAATGTGAGTTCTAAAAATTTTTCGACAGTCACTTCAAAGTTTTGACCAGGAAATCCGTAAATACTATAGGTTTGTGGCGACCAATAAATCGTCCTCGTTTGGATATCCCAACTCCAGATTCCCATTTTTGCGGCATCAAGTGCCATTACCAAGCGAGACTCTGATTCTTTTAAGGCTATATTTGCTTCTTTTTGTTTGGTTCTGTCAATCATCGCACCAAACATTCGATAGGCGTCACCTTTCTCATTATAGAGAAAAATTCCATTGTCTTCTATATAAATATAAATTCCAGATTTGATTCGATAACGATATTCTATCGTAAACTTTTGGTGTTTTGCCAAAGCATCGTCGAACGCCTCAAGAGTGAGCTCTCTGTCATCGGGATGGATTGCATCGACCCATTCTTTATAACCCACTTTTTGGTATTCTTCTTCTGAATAACCTGTGATTTCTTGGATGGCCCCTCCCCAATGATTTTCCCCTGAGCCAATATCCAAATCATATACCATACTTAACGAAAGTTCGGTGATTGTTCTGTATTTTATTTCATTAGATTCTAAAGCTTTTTGTTTGAGAACATTTTCCGTAATGTCTGTGATGAGAAAAACAAGGAAAGTAAGTTCACCGTCTTTTCCAAAAACAGGAGAACCATTGATCGATAGGTATTTTTTATTCCCGCGAGAATCTTCTATTGCATGGCGAATGTCTGTGACTGGTTTTTTTGTTTTTAAAACGATATTAAAAGGTTGGTCTTCTTCCCTCCAAGGCCCACCGTCCAAAGAAGAATTTTTCCATTCAGGAGCATCGTAGGTCCTTGCTAAAATGTCATTGAGTTTGATCCCAAGAACAGACTCGGAAGCAGGGTTTGCATACCGAATCTGGCCCAATGGATTGAGTACCATCATGGCTGTGGAACTGACATTCATTATGGTTGTCAAAAGCTCGGCTTCGACAAACTTTTCATCTTCAGAAAGACGACGTTCTACTGGTTTCCCTCTTTTTTTTGTCTCTCCCTTTCCTTGCGTAGATTCCACTTCCCAATAGACTTATTTTTTTAAAGAAACTAGTTTAGAAGCTTCGATTTTTTGGTAAATTGGAAGAATGAAAAACAAAAACCGATCCAGAATTTGGATGAAACGGAAGAGAAAGGATGGATACACTTCTTTTGCATTCGATTCAATCCCTTTCACTACTTTTTTGGCTACTGTTTCTGGAGACTGGCTTGGAAACGGAACCGGTACTTTTTTCCCAGCGGCATCAAAGAACTGCGTTCTAGTAGCAATGGGATAGACAACCATCACACGATTTCCAGGCTTCAATTCAAACCGGAAGGCATCGATAAACGAACGAACTGCTGCTTTTGTCGATGAATACAATGCATAACCGGGCAAAGACAAATGGCTCATGGCAGAGGCAGTGACTACAAAAAGAAATGGTTCTTTTCTAGTTTGGTTCAGTGCAATCAAACAATAAAAAGGAGAGAAGACATTGGTTGAGTAAATCCTTTCAATTCGATCCCAATCAGCATTCGGAATGACTTCATAATAAGCAAAACCTGCGTTTGCATAAAAAATATCGATTCCACCTAGTTTTTTGTCTGCATCTTTTAATAATTTGTCCAAATTCTCTTTTTTGGATACATCGCATTTATAAGGAATGACATTGGGATGTGTTAGGATGTTCTTTTCGTTTAAGTCGCAAGCAAGGACCTTAACTCCTTCATACTTTAACACTTGCAACATGGTTTCTTTTCCGATTCCGGAACCTGCGCCGGTAATCACGATTCTTTTATTTTTTAGTTCCATGGGCGAAACCTAAACCGAAGAGATTTCAAATAAAGTCCTTTTTAATAAGACATCTAACTTTTTTTGGAATGATTCCATAAAATATCTTTACTGTGTTTTTCTTTAGCGATACTCTTTGTTTCCCTGAGGAATCCGTATGAGCATGTTTTTTGATCGTATTTTCAAGTTCTTCTATAAATATATTTCCTATAGCTTTGCCATTGTTATTTTCTCTCTCCAAGGTGCCTTTTTCGGAGCTTTTTATGCCTATTTTTTTGGATCTGCCTTAATCCCCGAATTCACTGTAGAAAATCATCCAGAAGTGGTTTTGGTATTTGTGATCACCACAGCCATCGCAGCTCTCGGCCATAGCATCGAGTTTGGAATTTTAACACCTATCGGGTATTTGGGCCTTCGTACTGATACTAAAAAACTGAATGCCAATCTTAAACCCAACGAAACCATCCGGCACAAAGATATTTTGGAATTAGAAAACCTTCTCAATGCCATCATTGATTTTCCAAAAGAAAATATGTATGCCGCCCTAAGATACGCTTCTTTTGTTTTTATCTCTGTATCTTTCACTTATATTTTTTATCATTATCCACTTTATGAATTGGCTTTAATTCTGATTGGTTGGCTTGCAGCCGTATTTGTATACGGAGGTTTTTCCTATATCATTTCCGATTATTTTACCGGAGCCAAACGAGTGGAGATAAAAAAAATACTCTCTTATCGGGATGTTACCATTCACAAAAACCACGGGATCATGAGTTTAAAAGGAAAGTTTATTTTCCTTCTCATCCTCATCTTACTTTCGTTATCCGTATTAGCAGTTTTTATATCCTTTGAAAATGCAAGTCTAATCAAAATTTTTGCCTTCATTACCATGACGTTTTTCGAAGCGGTTATTTTAATTTTTATGTTTTTTCAATCTATCAACTTAACTTTAGAACAAATTAATGAATCAGCAAATAGTTTAGCAAGTGGCGGAAGGGGTGCCCTTCCAATCCTTTCCATTGACAAAGAGTTCATTCGATTTGCTGAAAACTTTGAAAAAGCAACCAGGGAAGTGGGAAGGATTAGAGAAAACTTAACCGAATTAGTAGAAGCAAAAACTTCAGAACTTCGAAACAGTTTGGAAACCGTTGAAACATTGAAAAAACAACAAGATGGAGATTATTTCCTTACTTCATTACTCATCAAACCACTCAGCTTAAACAAAACTCTTGGTTCCAATGTCAAAACCGATTTTTTGATCAAACAAAAGAAAACCTTCACTTTCCATGGAAGGGAAAATGAAATCGGTGGCGATATTTGTATCACAAGAACCGTTCCTTTGCGCGGAAAAGATTACACTTTTTTTCTAAATGCGGATGCCATGGGCAAATCGTTACAAGGTGCAGGTGGAGTCCTTGTACTCGGAGCAGCAGTACAATCCATTTTGGAGCGTTCTTTTGCAGTACAATCGATCAAATCTCAATATGCAGAACGATGGATAAAAAATGCGTACCAAGAACTCCACCATATATTCGAAAGTTTCGACTGTTCCATGTTAGTTTCTATGGTCATGGGCCTCATTGACGATGAAACTGGCCTTATGTATTATCTGAATGCCGAACATCCCTGGTCAGTTCTGTACAGGAACCAAAAGGCAGAATTCATTAAAAATAACTCTGAACTAAGAAAATTAGGAACCCCAGTCAAAGAAAACTCCTTGGAAATAACCACCTTACAACTGCAACCTGGTGACATTGTCATTTTAGGTTCCGATGGTCGAGACGATATTGAATTTGATACGCAAACGGAATATAGAAAAATCAATCATGATGAAGAACTTTTTTTACACCATGTCGAAAAAGGAGGCGGAAACTTAAAACCAATTTACCAATCCATTTTGGAAATGGGAGAACTCACAGACGACTTAAGTTTAATGAGAATTTCTTTTAAAGAACACCAAACTCTTCCACCGAGATCCATTCGAAAGGAATCTTACGATCTGATGCGAAAGGCAAGAAACCATATTAAAGAAAACCAATTGGATCAAGCAAAAGATAGTTTAATCGAAGCCAACAGAATCAATCCAGAAAACCAAGAAATCACAAGAGCCCTCATTCGTCTTTTGGTTCGAATGAAAGAATACAAACTCGCAGCTGAAAAATGTAATACATACATCGAAGAATTTCCGGGAGACACGGATTTAATTTATCTCGCATCTTTCACTTACAAACAAACAAAAGAATATGGTAAGGCAATTGATATGGGAGAAAGGATTCGGTTGCGAAATCCGGGACATTTATCCAACCTTTTGCGACTTGTGCAACTTTACCTTCTTGTGGGTAACCTGCCCAAAGCAGAAAAAACCTTGGGCCTTGCTTCCTTTTTAACAGCAGATTCCAAACGAGTTGATAGCTTAAGGACAGAAATTGAGGGTTTTCGGAAGAAAAATGTTGATTAAATTGAATCAATGTTAGAGGGTCGGTCATCTCTCTCATTCATTGAATTTATGACACATTT
This sequence comes from Leptospira bourretii, assembly GCF_004770145.1. Lineage (NCBI taxonomy): Bacteria > Pseudomonadati > Spirochaetota > Leptospiria > Leptospirales > Leptospiraceae > Leptospira > Leptospira bourretii. Next base: position 377,940 of record NZ_RQFW01000019.1, read on the forward strand.
TTGCCTGAGAATCCTATGTTTTTTTACTCTTGTTTCTATGTCATTTTCATGCCAAGAGACACACTTTAACAACCTCTGCGATCCTAAGTCAAAAGATTATCTGGAAAGTTTAGTCATACGATTCATCAATTTTGATGAAACTTCTCATTGCGGAGTGGTTTTAGAAGTCCTTCCTCCCAGCTATTTGATTTGTCCCGCACTCATCCCCAAACCCAACGAAACTTTCTTTACCGAAAATTTTGAAACTGATGGAAACCGTCTGAGTTTTTCGGCAAACCCCGCTTTGCCCATTGGAATTTCTTTTTCTCCATTTTCAAATTCGATCCAAGGTATCTACTCAGGATGGAAAGCAAACAGACAAACCTTTACCATCACAGCCACAAATCCCAAAGGGAGTGCCAGTTGTACATACAACCCAGCTTGGATGGGAAAACTCCCATTTAAGACAAAACAAACCAATTGTTATGATGGGAATGTACCTACCCCCTTCATCGATCCTAGTTGTGCCATCATTCCCGGTCAAGATGGACAAACACAAAAAGGAATACCGCAAGTGTTTATCGGCCCATCCCTCGTTGCGGGAGAAGAAATTACGACTGACCAAACCACCGGCCTTGTTTGGACAAGTTGCCAAAGGGGGAAAACAGGGATCGGATGTACTTCTGTTGGTGGGACCGATTTTACCTTTGCAACCGCCCAAGCGGACTGTGCAGGACTCAATGCTGGATCAGGGTTTGCCAATCGAACAGACTGGAGAGTTCCTGAAATGGAGGAATACATTAGTACATTTGATTATTCGCTTGCGAATCCCTCCATCAACCAAACTTATTTTCCTCAATCTGATAGTTGGAATTATAAAACAAATACCAGTTACGCTCCTGGGGTAGGCGCTTATTACCCCACTTTCATTGACTCTGGGATTGGCGGAGGGGGTTATGGTGATCCGCATCGTTTGCGTTGTGTATCCAATGGAACCCAACCAAAAAACAAACGACTACAAAACAATAACGATGGAACCATTCTTGATCTTGATACCTCTCTTGTTTGGCAAAGGTGTAGTGCCGGCCAAACAAATCTCACCACTTGCTCGGGAGGAACAGACCTCGTCATCGATTGGTTTGGTGCCATTAGTTATTGCCAAGGATTGAACTTAGCGGGAAGAACTTGGCGACTTCCGAATGTCAGTGAACTAAGAAGTTTACTCGATTATTACCTTACGTATGGATACCCAGGATTTGACCCAATCTACTTTCCAAACACTGCTACCGCAGTTGCCCCTGCTGTAGCAAACTACTGGACTTCGACAACAAGTATATTAAACACCGAAAATGCATTTGTCGTAAATTTTCAATTTTCTGGTGGTGGGGGTGACGTAAAAACAAACAATGCCGACAATCATATTCGTTGTGTTTCTGATTTTTAAGGTTTGGCGAAATCAAACAAAAATAGAAAGGTAACATCACAGTTCGAAATGTTGCAGCAGTTCCCCTATCACTTCTTCCTTTTATTTTTCCTCTTTGAATGTACCACCATTGGTTTTCATGAAAAAAAAGTCAGGGAGGGAATGGTCTTTGGGGAAGAAAGTCAGTTTCGAGTTTGCCTTATCACAGAGCCAGACATCACAAAAAAAGAAATCTCCGAATTATTTGCAGCATGGAATGAAGAACTTTCATTTTATCAACTGAAAGCCTTACCAGTCGAATTGGCCGTGATGGAAAGACCTGGATTTTGGGGAACAGACATTCTTGGTTATTTAATGGAACACCAACTAACAAAAGATTGTGACAGACTCCTCTATTTAAAAGGAAGGACTTGGGGAGATATAGTTTTTGAAGTTTTGACTCTCGGAATTTTTGTAGGAGTGGGATTAAAACTAGAAGTTCAAGGAGCAGTGGAAGGCCAAACCAACACCAGAGGTTATATCAAAGCAAAATACACTTCCACCATACAAATGTTATTTACTAGTCCAAAATCCACTCTCATCCACGAAGGATATCATTTACTCGGATGTGGCCACCAACTCTTTATGAAAGAATGTTATGAAAAAATTCGTGATGTAAAACTACTCCTTACTGATCCTAACCGTGATCCCAATTTTTTTCCTGTCATCACCACACGCGGAAAAAAAATTCTATCGAGGGACAAGTTCTTAATTCGCTTAAGAGAAGATTAATTCAAAATTCTGGCTTATGGCTTACCTTCGGACTCATCCGCATATCCCAACTCCCTTTCTGGCTTGCTAGTTTGAACAAAGTTTCCATACCATACAAATTAAAATCATTTATGAACCGCTACTTCTTGATCTCGTTTTTCGTCTTTACTTTCCTGCTTTCTTGTACTGAACCAAAGGCAGACAACCCTTGCGATGCGGACGACAGCTTTTTTCTACCCAATATTCTCTACAGGCTGATCATAAAAGACAAAAGTAATCAATGTGGTTACCGAGTGTTTCCCAAACTTCCCGCATGCCAATTGGAATACGAAGAAACCCATTTAGCAGAAAATTGGCCACAGGTCAAAGCCGAGATGGAAACTCAATTTTCCCTTGGTTCCTTCGGCCCAGAAACCCTATTCCAATACAGACCAGAAACAGTTGCTTCTGTTACTGGAAATGGTACAACAGCTTTTCAAGGTGCACTCAATGCGCCGAATGGAGAGGTTTATTTTCTGCCTTATGACTCAAATATGTTTTTATCAATCAATCCGTTTTCTAAAACTTATAAGGACGTTGGAGCATCCGCCGGTGGGGTAGAGTTTATCGGGGGATCGCTCGGACCATCCGGAAAAATTTATTTAGCACCCCATGTTTCCAATTCATTTCTTTCGTTAGACACAACAAAAAACAACCAAAAGACGACAATTGGTAGCCAAATAATGGTTAGTGCTGCTTACAACGGAGCCATGTATGCTCCAAATGGAAAGATCTACTTTGTTCCAAGTTCAGAAACAATCATTCGTTACTACGATACAAATACAGGCACAGTTGGATCGGTGGCAACACCCACATCAGGGGGATTTTCCTCTGCCGTTCTCACACCCCAAGGAAAAATCTATTTTATCCCTTTTACCACGACCACAATGTACATATTGAATATAATGGATGATTCAGTGACAACCCATCCATATGTATTTCCAGGAAGTAATGCTTATATTTCTGGGGTTCTCACTCCGAATGGCAGAATTTACATGATTCCCTATAATAACATCCCTCTGATTTATTTGAACACGGACTCAGGACAAATTGTCACTGTCTCCAATATTCCCGGAGCGACAGGATCAAATATGTTTAATGGAGCAGTGCTTGCACCGAATGGAAAAATCTATCCTGTTCCGAGTGACAATTATTCAAACTTTATCTCAATTGATACCAAAGACCATACGTTCGCTACCCTCTTCCCCAAAATAGGATCATCTTATCGTGGGGGAGCTCTTGGGCCGAATGGCGAAATTTATTTGGCTCCTCATGGAGCCAATCGTTTTGATGTAATCTTTACCAATTCCACCGGAAAGTTCTGCAATTCCCTACGACTCTCACCTTACTGGAACAAATTATAGGCGGGGAATTTCCAGGGATTTCTGCATTCTCTTCGTCTGATCTTCCAAGGTCTTCCAAAAGAAGCCGGTAGAACAATCGATGGAACCAATCAACGTAACTGATCCTACTTCTTTTGTTCTCTTTGCAGATAGTTTACCTATGGGGGTTTTTCTCTTCGAATCTCCCACAAACCAATTTTCTTTGGATAGCAAATTGGTTTATGCGAATCCAATTGCGAAGGCATTTTTCGAATCGGAAATAGGTAAAAAAAAATCCCTTTTTTTAAGAGAGATATTTTTTCCTTTCGGAAACGAAGAGTTTTTGACTCAAACTTTCTCATCGTTACAAAAAGAAAAGTCCTCACCTATTTATTTGGATGCAGAGAATCCGAAACACGAGACCAAAAATACTCGGAAGGTTTATTCACTCCGTGCACAATCTCTCTCCCCCCAATTATTTTATATTCTATTAGAAGATGCCACAAAACAAATCTTTGCTGGTCTTTCCTTCCATGAAAAAGAATCTCAACTGAGTCATGTGTTAAAAACTATGATCAACGGCGTGGTCGTTGTCAACCTACAAGGACAAATCATTTATGCAAATGATAGTGCTGCCAAAATTCTTTCTTTAGAAATTAACCAAATAGAAAACAAATACTTTTCTTCAAAAGAATGGAAACAAATCAGGGAAGATGGTTCACCCTTCCCCTCAGAGGAACTCCCTCTATCCATCGCCTTAAGCCAACAAAAAACTGTTTACCACTGCGAACATGGGATCATTGCGGAAGGGGAAACAATCAAATGGTTAAACATCAATGCAACACCAATCTATGATGCAGAAGGAAAACTAGAAGGTGCAACTGCCAGTTTTCTTGATATTACTGAATTAAAAAACACGCAAAATACAATCGGATTAAAAAACAGGAAACTAAAAGCAATCCTTGATGCCATTGAACGATCAGCTATTGTCAGCATTGCCAACACAAAAGGAATCATCCAAAGGGCAAATCAAAAGTTTGTCCAAATCTCTGGGTATTCCGAAAAAGAGCTGTTAGGTTCCGATCATAAAAAACTCAATTCCAAATTTCATCCCAAAGAATTTTGGGAAAAAATGTGGAAAGACATATTATCTGGCCGACCCTGGGAAGGGATCATTCGAAACCAATCCAAACAAGGAAATTTTTTCTGGTTACAAACTTATATCCACCCGTTGTACGATTCGAATGACAAAATCGAATCTTTTTTATCCATTCGGTTTGATATTACAGAAGAAGTAGAAGCCTTAGAAAACACAAACAGGATGCTTCATTTTACAGGGATTCAAAACAGTCGTCTACAGAATTTTGCATATATTGTTTCACACAATATCCGCCAGCACTCATCTAATTTTTCTTCTCTCATCGAACTACTCGAAGAGAATCCAAACGAAGAAGAAAGAAAAAATATAGTGAACATGTTGCACGCATCGTCAGAAAAACTGAACGAAACCATCACCCATTTAAATGATATTATTTCCATCAATCAGATGTTAAACAAACCAATGGAAGTTTGTGTGATTGAAGAGGAAGTGCAAAAAACTTTGAATATACTCAAAGGTTCCATCGAATCTAGAAATATTCAAATATTTTTGGAAATTGAAGAAAATTTAAAACTGAAGATCATTCCAGCCTATTTAGAAAGTATCGTCCTGAACCTGATATCAAATGCAATTAAGTATGTTAGATTAAAAGATGGAGCTTTCATTCGAATCTCCGCAAGGAAAGCGGAGGGACAAGTATTACTTCGTGTGGAAGACAATGGGCTTGGAATCAATTTAGAAAAACATGGAAATAAAATTTTCGGAATGTTTAAGACCTTTCACAAAAATGAAGACGCTAGGGGAATCGGACTTTTTATCACAAAATCCCAAGTGGAGGTCCTTGGCGGAACCATTACGGTAGAGAGCACTGAAGGAGAAGGCTCCACGTTCACCGTGTTCATTCCAGAAAATCCAAACCAAACCATCCATTTTTAAATGACCCTGCTGAATCTCTATACATCTGAAAAACTTCCCTCAAACCAAAGTTTGTATCGATAGAACCGATCATTCGGTCTTGACAATCTCCCCTTACCCACGAGCCTTACCCTAGTGATCCGTAAGTATACCCTACGGACGTACCAATGACATAAGGAAATCCATGAAAGTCCACGAATACCAGGCCAAAGAAATCCTACGTAGACACAATGCCAACGTTCCCTTCGGAAAGGTCATCGACACAGTCGGTGATTTCGAAAAGGCATATAACGAAGTTGTCCAAAAATCACCCGTAGTGGTGGTGAAAGCCCAAATCCACGCAGGTGGACGAGGAAAAGGTGGTGGAGTCAAAGTCGCAAAGACAAAAGATGACGCCAAAGCTGCTGCAGAGAAAATTCTCGGAATGCAACTCATCACCCCTCAGACCGGCCCAGAAGGAAAAAAAGTTCTCAAAGTGTATTTGGAACAAGGTCTTGAAATTGCAAAGGAATACTACTTATCGATCCTTCTCGATCGTGCCATCCGTAAAACCATCATCATGGCTTCTACAGAAGGTGGAATGGAAATCGAAGAAGTAGCAGAAACTCACCCAGAAAAAATCATTAAAATCCAAGTTGATCCGGGCATCGGAATCCAAGGTTCACAAGTGCGAGAACTCGCCTTTGCTTTAGGAATCCCTGCAGAGGCACAAAAATCTTTTACTGCTCTTGTGAATTCAGTATACAACGCATACATCAAAGAAGATGCGGCTCTACTCGAAATCAACCCTCTCATCCTTACAAAACAAAATGAAATCATTGCAGGTGACTGTAAGATGGATTTGGATGAAAACGCACTTTACCGCCATGCAGACAACGAAGCTCTTCGTGATATCACGGAAGAAGATCCGTATGAAGTAAAAGCAAAAGAATACAACCTCAACTACGTAAAGTTAGATGGAAATATTGGTTGTATGGTAAACGGTGCCGGTCTTGCCATGGCAACGATGGACATCGTTAAGTTAGCTGGTGCAGAACCTGCAAACTTTTTGGATGTTGGAGGTGGAGCAAACCCTACTACCGTAGAAAATGGTTTTCGACTCATCCTTTCTGATCCAAACGTAAAAGGAATTTTTGTAAACGTATTTGGTGGGATCGTTCGTTGCGACCGTGTTGCTGTTGGTATTATCGAAGCAACAAAAAAGGTAAACGTTTCTGTTCCTGTAGTGGTTCGATTGAAAGGAACCAATGCAGAAGAAGGGAAAAAAATCCTAAACGAATCCGGTATGAACATTGTGGGAGTAGAAGGACTCCGTGACGCGGCAGACAAAATTGTCTCCCTAATCAAAAAATAGGAACGAATAAACATGGCTGTATTAGTTGATGAAAATACAAGAGTAGTCGTCCAAGGGATCACCGGTAAGGAAGGATCCTTTCATGCGACTCAAATGTTGGAATATGGTACAAAGGTAGTTGCGGGAGTGACTCCAGGCAAAGGTGGCCAAATCTGGACTTCTGAGTTTGGAAAAACGGCTCCAGTTCGTAACACCATCAAAAATGCAATGAAAGAAGACGGTGCAAACGCTGCCGTAATCTTTGTTCCGCCTCCATTTGCTGCGGATGCAATTTTAGAAGGTATATTTGCTGAGATCCCTCTTGTGGTTTGTATCACAGAAGGAATCCCAACTCACGACATGTTAAAAGTGTATAGTGTGTTACGTAATTCCAAAACAAAACTTGTGGGACCAAACTGCCCAGGAGTCATTAACCCTCGTTACAATGTAAAGATGGGAATTATGCCAGGTTTTATCCACACTCCAGGAAACATTGGAATCGTTTCTCGTTCTGGAACTTTGACTTATGAATCCGTTGCTTCCCTTACAGCAGCAGGTCTTGGCCAATCGACTTGTATCGGAATCGGGGGAGACCCAGTTCCTGGGATGAACCACGTAGAAGCAGTTCGTCTTTTGAATGAAGATCCGGATACAGAAGGCATTGTGATGATTGGTGAGATTGGTGGAACTTCCGAAGAAGAAGCTGCCGCTTACATCAAAGCTCATGTCAAAAAACCAGTGGTTGGTTTTATCGCCGGCCAAACAGCTCCTCCAGGAAAACGTATGGGCCATGCCGGTGCGATCATTTCTGGTGGAATGGGAACTGCCACTTCAAAAATTGCAGCAATGAAAGACGCTGGTGTCAGCATCTGTGCTCATATTGGTGAAGTTGGCGATAAAATGAAACAAGCCCTTAAAAAATAAGGGCTTCGGTATAAAAAAAACAGCTATTCAAGGGGAATGAGGAGTCTGAATTAACAGTATGGAACAACGTTCATGGGTTTCAAGTACATTGATTCTCCTCGTTTCTGTAAGCCTTTTGGCTGCGGAATCTGGAGATAAGGGATTTACACTTAGCTTACAAGACGCAGTCAAGTATGCCATTGAAAACAACCGCGAGGTCATGCAGGCCCGTTTGGAATTGGCCAAGGCCGATTCAAACTTGATGAAGTTTGAATCAAAATATTCTTGGCGAGCCCTTTCCAAGGCAGAATTGGATCAGAAAAAATTCCCATTCAACCAAAACAATATTTTTACGGGAACCAAAACCCAAACCACTACTTATAGTGCCGGATTAGAAAAACTTTTTACAACAGGAACTTACTTCAAACTGGAAGCAAAGTCCCAACGATTTGACTCAAACGCTTTTGAAGATCCAAATAAAACTCCTGCGGGATTTGGATCCCTTGGACTTCCTCCATTATATACGGATACCCTTTCTGTGACCATTGCACAAGATTTGTTAAAAAATGCTTTTGGTGCCAATGAAAGGAACATGGAAAAAATCCTGGAAAACCAAACAGAGATCATGCGCGAGCAAATGGAAGACCAAGTGGCAAGCAAAGTGGTTGCTACCCTTGTGGACTATTGGAATTTTTCTGTTAAGGATTCCGGATACCAAACCTTCGAACAACTTTTAAAAAATACTAAGAACGTAAGAGACCTAACCATTCGAAAACAAGGCCTTGGACTTTCTGAAAGTTTTGAAGTCAACCAATGGAATGCCCTCCTCTCTCAAGTGGAAGGACAGATGGCACAGGCATCGGCTGAAAAAGAAGAAGCAAGAAGAAAACTGATTCGTTCCCTGAACCTTCCCGAAGACACAATCTTTCAAAAAACAACTCCGCTTTCGGAAGCTCTTCCTTCTAAACTGGATTACCAAGCCGACATCGAATATGCATACAAACATAGAGCTGATTTTAAAGCCATTGTTCGTAAAAAAGAAAATGCTGAACTTTCTATGAGAACTGCTAAAAATGAGGCTCTACCTTCTTTGAAAGCCGCTGGCACTTACGGATACCAAGCACAAAATACAATCAGTCCTCAGAACAATTATTCTGATAAAGGAGCTGGTGTATTTTCTTACCAATACCCAGTGATGCAAGGTTCGCTTGATCTTTCTTATCCGATCATGGACAAAGGGGTGAAAGCTGGAATTCGTGATGCAGAAATTCAAAAACGCCAAGTTTCTTTGGAAGAGGCAGATCTTACCAAAGCAGTTTCTGATGACGTCAAAACAAGAATCGATATCCTAAAAGCATCATTCCAAGTGATGGAAAATGCAAAACGGACAGAAGAAGAATCTAAAAAATACTACAATGGCGTTTTACGTTCTTTCCAACAAGGAAGGTTCAATGCACTTGCTGTCAAAAATGCCTTAGATACTTTGGTCCAAGACCAATTGTCACTAGTTCGAGCAAAAGTAGACTACAACATCAATTTACACAGATACTATGTTGCAAAGAATGCTTTATTTGAAGAATACGGAGTGGACAGATCCAAACTCCTACCTGAAAATCTATAATCACCAAACGGGAGGATCCTTTTGATACGCTCCCGTGTATTTCTTGTTCTCGGACTAGTATTCCTCTTTCTCATCCTTGTGACTTATGCCTTCGTTGACTTTCGAGAGAGAGAAGACAAGGCCTATGATCTCTACCAATCGGAAGCCTATCTAAAAGTCCTTAGCCTTTATTCCGAAACAGAGATTCCAACAAACGAATTAGAACTCACCATTCTTTCCCAAACCATTTCCCAATTGGAAAAGAAATTAAATGGAAAAGAACCTTCGAAAGACCTTCTTTCTAGGTTTCAATCAAGAAAGGGTACAAAACTTGTCGAATGGGAAACCACTCGTGGGAACTACTACCATCTTGAAGATCCCTACATTTCTCATTTAAAAAAACATGGAGACGGATACAAACGAGCACTCTTAACAAAGATTGGCACCATATCCAAACCAATCCCCAAACAAGAAGTCTCCCAACTTCTCCTCCAACTCATTCTTGAAGATCCCCGCGGTATGGAGGAAAGTTACAGTCGTTCACTCGCAAACCTCCTCAGTTTTCCTTTTGAACCCATCGGAGAAATTGAGTCTGGATTTTTATTACAGACACTCCATTTTCTAGCAAATACTTCAAACACGAACCTCTTCCACCAAACAGCGACAATACGAGGGAAAAACGTAAACCTCCGCAGTGGTCCTGGTCGAGAAAATTCAGAACAGGGAAAGGTCAGTGAACCAGAACTCACTTTTTGTTTAGAGGAAGATCCAACAACAGAATCCATCGCTGGAACCACCGGACACTGGAAACGATGTTACTTTCCAATGCTTCAAAAATCGGCTTGGATCTTTTCTGGATTTCTTACCGAAGTTCCACCGAGTGCAGAACTTGTGGCTGAATTTGAAAAACGTTTTAAGTCGGTTGAAAACGAAATTCGAATCGACTTTGAAGGTTGGAATGGAAACCAAATCCCAGCCACTTTTTTTGGGAATTACATCCCTAGAGACTCTGTGCGCATTTCCGGAGAAACCGGATTTCCAATCTATGGGCTCACAAAAGGTTCCAAAAATTGGCAGAGAATTTGTAAAAAACTTTCGGGTGATAAAAATTACTTTGAGTTTTCGTTTCATCCCACAGACTCAGAAGTTCCCATTCCTTTTTTAGAACTCCACTTAAACTACGACAACAAAGAACATCTGGCTTATTCCATTTCGCTAGACCAAGAATCAATTTGGGTAAATAAAAATCGATATGTCCTCGACGGAGAAAAAAGAAGAGAAAACCTGTCCTTACACATTGGATCTCATGAAGGGGACAAATGGAACGCAAGCCTATGGAGGCGGAACACGGGACTCATCCAGTCCATTCGTTCCCTCCCTCTAGATGCATCGGTTCTTGCATCCGGTCGATACTCTTGGGAAATTTGCCTTCCATTGGCAAAAGAACCAAACCGAGAACAAGTGTTACTTTTTGAAATCAGAACAGGAATCCATTAGAGGAGGAGATTATGGCTACCTACGATTACCATTGTAATACATGCGGAAAGGACTTCGAACATGTCCAATCAATGAAAGATGATGCTCTCACAGAATGTCTCTGTGGAAAAAAAGGATCGGTAGAACGTCGCATTTCTGCGAGCGCCGGAATCATCTTCAAAGGTTCTGGGTTTTACGTAACCGATTATAAAAAAGACAGTTCCACTCCTACTTCCGGTAATTCCGGTTCAGGAACTACTTAAGGCTCCCTCTTTGGCACAGAAAGGCCGATTAGCCATTATTGCTGGTGGTGGGGAACTTCCCCATATTGGAATGTCCGAAGCTTTGGCAGCAGGGGAAGATCCCCTGTTTCTTGGGCTCATCGAGTCTGATTTTTCGCCGAGAGAACACAGTGCCCGTACGATCCCAGTCCATATCACCCAAGTAGGCAAAATTCTCAAAACCATTCAAAAGGAAAAGATCACAAGAATTTTAATGCTTGGTAAGGTGCGAAAAGACCTACTCTTTCAAAAGTTAAAATTCGACCTAAAGGCCCTTGCTATCCTTGCAAAAACCATCAACAGAAATGACTATCCCATCTTTTTAGCCATTGCCGATGAGTTTGAGGCCATGGGAGTCAAGGTGATCTCTCAAAAGATCTATCTAAAATCATTACTCCTTCCGGAAGGAAGATACACTCCTAAAAAGTTTGGATCCCAAGAACTAAAAGACATCGACTTTGGGATGTTCTACGCCGAAAAAATGGCCGATTTAGACATTGGGCAAATGGTTGTGGTTTGTGACGAATCGGTAATCGCAGTGGAAGCTGTGGAAGGGACCGATGAAACCATCAAACGAGGTGGTTTGTATACCAAAAAGAAAGGAGATGCTGTTGTTTGCAAAAGCCCAAAAGCCAAACAAGACGACCGCTTCGACTTACCCACCATTGGGATCCATACCTTTCAAATGATGCTCGAAAGTGGTTGTAAAACACTATGCATTCGCGAAGGAGAAACCTTAGTTGTGGATCCAAAAGATGCAATTGAATTTGCCACCAAACATAAATTAAACTTTTGTGTGATAGGAAAAAGCGGTAGTAAGGTTCTCAATGGTAAACAAAAAAAAGTCCCATAGTATCCAATCAGACAAAAACATCTTAGTCATTGCCGGGGAACATTCTGGCGATTTGCTCGGAGCTGACCTATTACAAGAATTGTCCATTCTAGAACCAGAATACAAGTTCTATGGAATTGGTGGAGAAGGAATGATCCACCAAGGTCTAGATTCTATGGAAGAATTAGAACAACTCAGTGTGATTGGTTTTTCCGAAGCCTTAAAAAAATACAGTTTTTTGAAAAAAATATTTTATCGTGTTTTAGAAGAAACCAATCATAGGCCAACCAAACTTGCTATTTTAATTGATTACCCTGGCTTTAACTTACGTTTGGCGAAGGAATTAAAGCAGAGAGGAATCCCAACTGTTTTCTATGTATCACCGCAAATTTGGGCATGGAAGTTCAACCGTATCTATTTTATCAAAGAACAAATTGCGCTGATGCTCACCCTCTTCCGATTTGAAGAAGAGATTTATACGGAATACGGAGTGAATGCTAAGTTTGTGGGTCACCCCATCACCAAACGAATTCCTGAAAAATTAAAAAAAGAACCGGTGATCACAGAGAAACTTCCCGACCCCCACCATGGGTATACAGTAGGTCTCCTACCTGGTTCGAGGAAAGGTGAAATTCGAAGGTTGATCGACCCCATTCTCGGAACTGCTGCCCTCCTCCACGAACATTGCAAACTGGAAAAAAAGAAAGTGGTATTCCTTCTGCCCAACATCAATGCAAAAGAAGAATCCTTTATTTTAGAAAAAATTGAGTCCTTAAAACAAATCCATCCTGACATCCAAATTCATTATTTGTGGAATGCCTCCTTACGGGTGATGGAGACCAGTGATCTTCTTCTCATTGCGTCTGGTACGGCAACTCTAGAAGGACTTTATTTTGAAACACCCATGGTCATTCTTTATAAGGTGAGTTTGTTTACTTATCTTTTAGGATCCCTTCTCATGAGATCCAAGTTCATTGGCCTTGCAAATATCCTTTCGGGTGAGGAAGTTTGCCGCGAGATTACCCAAAACGAATGCCAGCCAAAGTATATTTTTGAGGAAGCTTGGAAAATTCTTTCCAATACAAAACTCAGAAATAAAATCAAAGGGATTCTTCGGGATGCAAAAGAAAGAGAACTGGGAACCACCAATGCTTCCAAAAAGGCAGCAAAGGAAATCCAATCACTCCTTCGCAGTCTTTCGAATTAAACGAACCACTCGATTTTCCCAAGTCCCAATCCAAGACTTAGGTTTTAGATCCGAATATAAAAAATATCCTTTAATGGATTCTTCGTCGTTTGCTGCTAATCGGATTCCTACTGAATCCAATTCTAAACGTAAGTCCTCTGCCCCATTCCAAAGGACCTTATTTTCTTCCGGTAAAATATTTAATAAATGCGTTCTATTTTCCCACTCGAGAACCCATTCTCCACCAAACGCAGGCAATTTGGAAATTTCTGGAGCAATGTCTGCTGGATTTTTTTTGTCTTTGCATTGAAAACAAATTAAGAAAAGAAAAATGAATCCAAAGGTAATTATTTGATGACGCATTTATTTTCCTCTTCTGTAAAACTGAAAGTCCCTCGCGATACTCCCACCGCCCCATAAGCAGTGAAGGCATAGTTTCCATTTTTGTTATTTCCATAACCTTTCAAATCTAAGGTATCACTGGAAACTACTAAATTAGAAATATAGTCCATATCCGAATAGCGGCTCAAATCAAATTCAATCCGAAAGGGTTTTTTGAAAGGACTAAGATCCATTTCCAACTTAGGGACCAAATCTGCCTGCTTAAAATCCACTCCAAACAATTTGAGTGAATATGAAGTTCGTGCATCCTTATGAAGGCTATAATAATCGCTTCCAATGCTATTAAAACTATAATCTAAACTAACATGAGTTGGTTTTAGTTCCGCTCCACAGAAATTCATCCAAGGGTCTGACCAGGGGTATTCACTTAACACCAAACTCAAACCAAAGTTAGGAGTTTTACTCGCAAAATATGAAACAGCAGATAATTTAGAATTTGAATTCCCCAGATTCAAAACAAGGTTCATTCGACCATCTTTCACAAGAAAATTTCCCTTGGCTTCTCCTAATGATTGGGATCCACTATATGGAAAATAATTAGTTATTTGAATGGAGAGATCCAAATTCATCATTTCCAAAAAATATTTATAAATCTTTGTTTGGTAAAAGTATTCTTCTGGAATTAGTTTTTCTTGTCTTTCTCTGATTTCTTCTAAGGTTTCCTGTTTCCAGTCTTCATACAATGGTTTCCAATCATTGGCAGTTAGATCCGGTGTTTGGAAATTCAGTTTTGTTTTGGATTGTAATGGGTAATAATAGGAACCGTCCGTTTTTTTAGACCGACCCCAAGTGGAATTCCCTCCACCAGAAAGATGGGTTGGTTTCCCAAAAAATAAAGAATCAAAATTGAAAGCCCATTCGTTGCCTTCGGTTAGTTTTAAGGAGAAATTTCCTTTTTCTAACTGCAGTAGTTTAGAGTCCCACTGAATATCTGATCCAGTTACTTCTCCTCGTAGCAAAAACCATTTGTTTTTATCACCTGTTTCTGTTAGGTCAATATTACCTTTTAAACTTCCTGATAAAGGAAGTGTGAAGTTGCCAGAAAGGTCAGAAATCCTTTCTGCAATGTCTTCCAAAGATTCAATTTGAAATTCGAAATGTCTGTCGAGAACTGTTTCCTTTACAGTTTCTGATTTGATTGAAGTTTTGATACGAAAATCAGTTCCCAAAAATTCCCTTTCTTCTTTGTTCGGAGTAAATAAAAACACCTCACGAAATCGAAACCCATCCAAAATATAATTTTCAAAAAAAGGAAGAGGGATAAACGAATTTTCAAACTCAACATCTCCTTTTGCAACAAATCCAGAAACAGGGTCACGACTCACCTTTCCTTCACCAGAAAGAACTGCTGAATGTACGCTGGATCCAAAAAGGTAATTGGTAAGGATGATGGCCTCTTCTGATGGATAGTTTTTCCATTTAAATTCAAACTGGAACTCATCCAAACCGGCTTCGCTGAATTCCCCTTCTCCTTTGATTCGTGTGGAGTTCGGAATCCAAAACCAACCGTTGTTATATGAAAGATACAGGCGTTTGTTTTTTCGTTTTAATACAATATCCCAACCTTCTTTCCAGTCGACCAAAGTAGAATCATTCTGTTTGACCGTAAGCCTCGCATCATGAAACCGAATGTCCTTTAGTTTGCTCTTTTGCGCATATTCGATGAGTTGATTTCGTAAACTGGCATTTTCATTTAATACCAAATGAGGGCTATAAAAATCGATTTGTTCAACAGTGGGAGATTCTTTAAAATAACTGGAAAGTCGAAAGGTTACTTTTTTTACCTTCAACATATGATCGTTAAAGGAAAAATCTTCTTCATTCGAAACCACAAGGTCTTCGATGATAAGGCCCTCTCTTAAGGAAAAGTCAAGAACCCCAATGTCAACCGCTTTGCCGAGTTCTTTGTTAATGGTATAGGAAACGACTTTCCTAAGTTGCACTAAAGGGATGCGGTAATTGCGGAGATAAAACTCAAGACCGTAATAACAGAGGATAAAACAAAAAAAGATAAACCCAAGCGCTAAAAACGAAAATAGAACCCGTTTGTTTTCACGGATTCTATTCAGTAGGTAAATCAACGATTGCCTAAAGAGAATTAGGCGTTGTAAAGAAAAGATTCGTTCCAAAAGAACTTAGAGTTTGCCCTCCGGCTGCAATACTTCCAAACATTCCTTCTGAATGGACTTCAGAGTTTCGTTGTTCGGAAATTCTTCCAATCCTAAATTGGCAACTTGCAAACCTTTTTGGTAAAAACCTGTGTTCTTATACTCAAAGCCCATTTTTAAATAGGTCTTTGCAGCAGTTTCATAATAGAATTCGTCTTTTTTCTGATTCCCTTTGGTGTAAGTTTTCGTAAGTGTTGCAAGAGCAGGATAGTATTCCCTTTCTGCAACAAGTGATTGCACTACGAGTTTTTTACGTTCCATAAGGTTCGTGTTTTTATCCAATCTTTCGGATTGGTTTAGAAATTGAATGGCTTTCGAATATTCATTTTTTCCCACATAAGCTTTGCCCATTGTGAGATTCCACTCAGAAAGTTGGACAGGGTTGGACTTTGCCTGGTTCACTTGGTTGAGTGTAGAGATAGTTTCATCATATTTTCCAAGATCGAGTAGAAGTTTTCCTTTTCGGATCACTAGTTTGTCTCGGGATTCGTCAGATAAAGCAGAGGATTTGAGATCAGCATCGATGGATTCGATTTGGGCCAAATGGGACCCTGTATTGATTTTGGAAACTCCTAGTTTTTGGTTTCCTTGATTTGATGCACAATTTTCAAATGCCACAACCAACGCCAAAATGAGGGTTAGTGGGAGAATCGATTTCATTAGCCTACCTTTAGTTTGTCTAATTCCTCTAAGAAATTCTTAGTTTCTGTGTCTCTATCCTTCGTTTCCATCGGGAAAAAAAGAACAGCGTCCTGAGACAGCTCATTTAAAAACCGAGAGGGGGCACTCTCGATTTGCTCCCCAAATTTGCGTCTTGTACGAGCCGAAGTCAAGTACAATTTTCGCCTTGGGCGAGTCATACCCACGTAGAGAAGGCGTCTTTCTTCATCGACCACTTCCCCTTCTTCTTCTATAACACGTGAGTTCGGTAAAATTCCCTCTTCCAGGCCCACTAAAAAAACTAAATCGTATTCCAATCCTTTGGATTGGTGCATTGTCAGAAGTTGCACCCTTCGGTCTTCTTCGTCCTCTTTGGGTTCGTCTTCCATCAGGAGGACAAGCCTTTGCAAAAAGTCGAAAATGGTGGCCTTACCTTCACGGCCCTCTTCCTCTTCAAAAAAGGACAACATATTCACAAGTTCACTCAAATTGTAAATCCGAGCTTTGACCACTTTCTCTTCGGTTTCTTCCATGGAGATTTCCCGCTCAAAACCGATTTGGGTGATCATTTCCCGAAGGATCGGTGCCAGTTTCGGTGACATCGCAAATTTCTTTTTAAAAGCATCTACCATTTCTACAAATTGGTAGATTTCTTGTCTGACCTTAGCTTTTACTTCGGGCAAATAGTCAGGACTCTCAATCATTTTATGAAAGATTTCGTACAAAGATAGTTTATGGGTAAAAGCTTCCTCTTGGAGTTTTTGCATGGTGCCGGGGCCTATCCCGCGTTTTGGGTAGTTGATGATTCGAAGTAGTGAATAATCGTCCTTAGGGTTTGCCACATAACGTAAGTAAGAAATACAATC
Organism: Leptospira bourretii; assembly: GCF_004770145.1. Classification (NCBI taxonomy): domain Bacteria; kingdom Pseudomonadati; phylum Spirochaetota; class Leptospiria; order Leptospirales; family Leptospiraceae; genus Leptospira; species Leptospira bourretii. Next base: position 395,174 of record NZ_RQFW01000019.1, read on the forward strand.
CCGAATTTCCTTCCTGTCAAAAAAATTATAACCGCCCACTACCTTGTATGGGATACTCCGGTTACGAAGTTCTTCTTCAAAGGGACGAGATTGGAAATTGGTGCGAAAGAGGATGGCAATTTCTTTTCCCTTAAATTCATTTTTGATGAGTAAGGTTTGGATCCTACCTGCCACAAAAATGGCTTCTTCCCTTTCATCGGCAGTTTCATAGTATTCCACTCGTTCCGCAGAAGGGATACGACTATAAAGAGTTTTTTCCTTACGGCCTTTGTTGTTTTGGATGAGAGAGTTTGCCGCTTGGATGATGAGAGAAGTCGAACGATAGTTCTCCAGTAACCTTACTACTTTTGCATGAGGAAATTCCCTTTCAAAATTGAGGATGAGTTGGACATTGGAACCACGGAATGCATAGATACTTTGGTCATCATCCCCCACAACACAAAGGTTATCACTTTTCCCACGAAAAAGTGATAAAAACTCATATTGGAGTTGGTTTGTATCTTGGAATTCATCCACCAAATAATATTCGTGTTTCCTTTGGTAATAGGCAGCAATTTCAGGAAACTCAGCTAACAGACGTTTGGGAAGTAAAATCAAATCATCAAAGTCGATTGCATTTTTTTCCTTTAAGCCCTCTTCATACATAGAAAAAAGTTCCGCTGCGACAAGATCAAATTCTTCAGTAAGCCCATTGTCTCTCGGATGGACCTGTGTATTTTTTGCATAAGAAATACGGCGAAGGATTTCTTTCGGAGGAACTTTTTTAGGATCCAAACGTTTGGACTTTAATAGATCAGAAATAAAGGCCTCTTGGTCGGTTCCGTTGAATAACAAAAAGGTTTCGTTGTATCCAAGTTTTGTGATATGTTCTTTTAATATCTTTAAACCTAACGAATGGAAGGTGGAAAGAGTGATTCCTTTCAGTTTTTCCCTGGGAACCATTTTTCTTAGGCGTTCGGCCATCTCTTTGGCACTTTTATTCGTAAAAGAAAGCGCAACAATTTTACTCGCAGGGATTTTTACCCCTTCTACCATATGAGCAATCCGGTTGGTAATGACCCTGGTTTTTCCGGATCCCGCACCAGCAAAGACCAAAAGGGGACCTTGGATGGTCGAGACTGCTTCCATTTGCGCCGCATTCAATTTCATAAGGGGACCAGTAAGGGACATAATCCAAGGAAATCCCATCTGGTCGAGTGAAAAACGACTGTTCTTTATTACTTAGGGGCAGTTTCCTTCCAAGATTTGTTCTGACCGTGGAAGTTTAAAAAACCGGCAAAAACTGGATCTTCATCGATTGGTAGAACAGAACGAAACCGAATCCAATCTAGGGCTGTGTAGAGGGCAATTTCAGAGAGTCCAATTTTCCCATCCGTAAAGAAAAAATGACCGTTTAACTCACGTTTGATATAATCCAAAATAGAACTGATCCGAAGTGCATTTTTTGTTAGATAAGGAGCGGCATCTGGTTTGATCCCTTCTTTATTCAAATAAAACAGTAAAATTCCATTGTCGAGAGCTTGGTCTATGGCAGTCAGCAAATTCGCTTCTCTGTAATGGTGGGGGCCTTTTTGCGGGCGAAAGTTCCCATTGCCTTTTGTCTCAAAAATATAATCGGTGATGGTGTGGCTGTCCCAAATTTTCAAATCATCAATTTCAGCATAAGGAATTTTCCAAAGAGGAGTTTTTTCGCGTAATTCTTTTTGGCCGGCTTCTGTCATGGTATCGGTGAGAGAAAAAGGAATACCTAATTCCAAACAAAGAAAACGAATCCTTCTTACATAAGGAGATGTGATGCTTCCATATAATTTCATATGGAGATAGTTTTCCTTATCCCGGAATCCGCAAGAGGAAGATTTTGAGTATGACAAAAAAGATGGAAAATCTCTATACAATCCACGGAAACCGATTTCCTTTGTCAGCAGGAAACCAAAGTGAAAGAACGAAAAAACTGGAAAGATCTCTACCCTACTCCCATTTATACTCTTGCTAGTTTTGATATCCAACTTCCCCGCTCAACGGAAGAAAAAACCTATTATGTTCTAAAATCTAAAAACTGGGTCAATGTTGTACCAGTGACAAAAACGGGAGAGATTCTTCTGATCAAACAATACCGACATGGAATTGGTGAAGATAGTTTGGAAATCCCCGGTGGAATTGTAGACGAAGATGGACCCGGCTCCGAACTGGAATCCGCCATTCGAGAACTCAGAGAAGAAACCGGTTTTGCCACTGAAAGATCAAAATACAAATTGCTCTCTAAGTTTTCCGGTAATCCAGCCATGTTTACCAATTGGTCTTATTCCTATGTTGCCTATGATGTGGAACAACTTCATGATGTAGAATTTGATGAAGGAGAAGATATCGAAGTTGTATTAAAGAAACCAGATGAGGTAAAACAACTGTTACTTGATGGAACCATCCATCATCCACATATGGCAGCAGCTCTTGGACTTTACTTTCTTAATTTTAAAGAATGATCTAACGATTGTAGAGTTTTTTACTAAAGAGTCCTCGTAGAATCACATTCATTCTTTAGTGAATTCTAAAAAATAGAAGGGACTGTGTTTAGAAAAATCCCCAAGATTTTCGAAATCGCTGGAAATTTAAACATAAGTTTGAGAGACTACGAATATGAGAAAGTCCATCGCACAATCAATCTTAGTACTTATCATAATATTCGGTCAATATTCACTCTTTGCGGAAGGTGCCGAAACATTAGAACCCATCACCATTACAGTCCAAAAAGGCGAAACTCTTTCCTTAATTTCGGAAAGACATCTTTCCGATCCGAAACGTTGGCCAGAACTTTTAAAACACAACAAAATCCCGAACCCAGACTTAATCAAACCGGGTTTGACTTTAGTTGTTCCTGTTTTCCTTCGGAAAGCAGTTGTCGGGGTCACTGAATTTGTGATGGGACAAGTAGAATGGAATGGAACTGGTGGGAAAGGGCCTTGGGTTCCCCTAAAATTAGGACAAGAACTGCACCCGAACGACCAGATCAAAACATCGGGCAAAGGCAAAACAGACCTACATATCAATAACGTCGGTATGGTGCGAATACTGACGAACAGCCATTTTGAAGTAAAAGGCGAAGATAAAAAAGGTGGGCCTGTGACTGTTGCCTTGTTCAAAGGAAGTTTGGATGCAAAGGTAACAAAATCCAATCCACCGACCACAGAACATAAATTCAATATTGTAAGCCCCTCTTCCACTGCGGGAGTTCGAGGAACTGAATTCCGAGTGGAGTTAGATGAACGTTTAAGTTCGACTATTTCTTGTTTTGAAGGCGTAGTTGATGTTGCTGCGCAAGGGAAAACTGTCGAGTTAAAACAAGGGATGGCAACTTTTGTTGAAAAAGGTAAGTCTCCCGTACAACCATATAAAATTCCAGAAGCACCTCGCCTCAAAGAAGAATAGAAGGAATATGAATCGAAAATTTTTACTGATATTTTCCATTTTTGTTTTTGCTTTTAGTTCTCTTGTTTCTAAACCAAAAAGAGAACTTCGGATTGCCATTGATGCAGAACCGGATGCTACTTTTGAATTAGAACTTTGGCAAGAGAAACCAAACGAAAATGGGGATACGATTGCCCCAAAACCGCCAGAGTCCATTCAGTTCAAAGGAAACCGAATTACCGTCACACCAAAAGATGACTTTGAATACTTTCGTGTTCGCAGGTTAGGTGAATATGGTGCCAAAGGGTTTTGGACGCAAGTTTATTCAACAAATGTAGATCCAGGATCACCTCTCTCGGTTCCCAAAGAGTTTGTTGCCAAAAAGACCTTCGTTCCGAAGGCAGAACCCAAAAAAGTCTCTTCTGTTGTTTCGACAGAAAGTTTTGTCATCGTAAAGGAAAAGGATGATTCTGTTCGTTATCTCACAAAAGACCAACTTACTTTGAATCCGTCGGATGATGCTTCTGGTGTGGCTGAAATTCGATACCGCATCAACGGTGGCCATTGGAATTCTAGCAAAGCGATGACTTCTGTTCCCATCCAAGAAGAAGGGAGTTATAAATTTTTATATTTCTCTTTGGACCATGCTGGTAATAAAGAACCAATGCAAGTTTTAGACTTTATAAAAGATACCTCTGCACCTGAAACAAGATGGGAATGGGTAGGTCCAAATTCTATTGGGAAAGGAGGCCACAAATACCTTTCACCAGAGACCAAAGTTAAGCTGATTGCCAAGGATCGATATAGCGGAACCAAGGATATTTTGACAGCTTATACTTGTCAGTCGGGCACGCAAACTGAGTTTAAATCGTATCAATCGGAAATTTCCATTAGTGAAATAAAATCAGTATGTAAAGGTTCTTTCCAACTTTTCTATTATGCTGTTGACAATGTTGGAAATGAAGAGGCAGTAAAAACTTTAAATTTCCAACTGGGTAGTGAGTGATCGGAAGACCTACCATTTAGATTGTCGATTGCCCCAAATGAATCACTTATAATCATTGGCTAAAGAGATGAAGAAAAACCTTTCTTTGGCCATTTTCAAACACCGCGATTTTCGATTTTTTATTTTCGCCAGATTCTTTATGGTTCTTGCGATCAATATTCAGGCAACCATTGTCGGTTGGCAGGTTTATGAACTAACAGGAAGTGTTCTGGACTTAGGCCTTGTTGGACTTTTTGAAGCCATTCCCTCCATCATCGTCTCCCTTTATGCAGGCCATTTAGCTGATCTCAGAGACAGGCGCAATATCATTGTAGTTTGTTTATTCTTTTTACTTGTTTGTTCCTTAACACTTTTTGCATTCACTGGACCTTTGGGTTTTTTACTCGAAACCTACAAAGCTTATCCAATCTTTTTAGTCATTTTGGTTTCTGGAATTGCGAGAGGATTTATTTCTCCTGCGATCTTTAGTTTTGTGACACAACTTGTTCCCAGAGAACATTACCCACATTCTGCTGCCTGGATGGGGACCTCTTTCCAAGCAGGTGCTGTCATTGGCCCGGCTCTCGGTGGAATTGTATATGGTACTTTTGGAATGCAAGCAGCCTATGCCCTTGATTCTATTTGTATTGGACTTCCCTTTTTATTGTTCTTTTGGATCGCCAAAAGAAGCCTTCCCGAACGAAAAGAAAAGGAAGCTTTGAAAGATAGCCTACTTGTTGGACTTCGTTTTGTTTTAAAAAATGAAGTGATGTTAGGTGCTATGGCCCTAGATATGTTTGCCGTTCTTTTCGGTGGAGCCGTTGCTCTTTTGCCAGTCTATGCAAAAGATATTTTATTTGTAGGTTCAGAAGGCCTAGGGTATTTACGTGCTGCCCCATCACTTGGAGCACTGCTGATGGCCTACTACCTCACGTACAAACCACCACTAGAAAAATCAGGGCGAGTTTTACTTTTCTGCGTATTTGGCTTTGGTGTTTGTATGTTAGTGTTTGGTCTTTCTCATTCCTTTTTACTTTCACTTTTTGCCTTATTTTTATCCGGAGTCTTTGATAGTGTGTCTGTTGTTGTTCGTTCTACCATTATGCAAACCATGACACCGGAAGAAATGCGAGGAAGAGTGAGTGCAATTAACAAAGTGTTTATTGGTTCCTCCAACGAGATTGGTGCCTTTGAATCAGGGGTTTCCGCAAAAATCCTAGGCCCTGTTGGATCGGTGGTCTTTGGTGCCACAATGACCATACTCATCGTTTTTTTTACCTTCCGTTTTTCTCCTAAGTTGAAAGAGTTAGAACTGAAAAACTGGGTCTAAAAGTGCTTGGAAAATCTCTTTTCCAGTGAATACTGGACAAGCCATGTCAGATTTAATCCATGATTCCAAAATTCCAGCAGATAAAAAACACACGCTTATCTTGCTCATACAAACGATGTTAAACGATGTGAACAAACAAATCACTCATTTGGGAATCAACAACTACATGAAACTCCAAGATGAAATTGCAAAGATCCTTGTTCCTGTAATAGAAGATAAAATGGAATGATTAGTCATTTGAACATAATGGTGAATGTTTTCCTTTTACCTCCAACCGGTTTTTAAGAAATACCATCCACTCAGGTGGTTTCATTTTCTCTTTTGTGTGACAAAAAGAAAGAATCCTTTTTTCTGTATGCACCCAAAACCATAAGTTTCTTCCCTTCCAAAAATCAGTTTGGCCTAAAATTGTTGAATTTTCATCCAACAAATAAAATTCTTTTGGGTGGGATCCGTCCCAAAACGAAATAGAAAGGATTCTTTCTCCATTGGAAAGATTTAGTTTTGTGCCTAAAAAATAGTTTTGGAATAACAATTGTAAATTTGATCCTTCACTTTCTTCCCAAATTGGATCTATCATTTTAGAATGAAAAAGGAACCGCTCCCCTTCTTTGGATCGACTGATGCCAGTGAAACCAAACGTTTGTTTGTATGCACTGGAAAGTGCATTGGAATTAGAATCAAAGATTCCATCTGCATTGAATAGAAGATTGGTTTGAAAAAGAGAATTTTGAAATTGATCAATTGAAAACATCCGAATATCTCCGTTGTTTCCCAAATTGCTTCCTCCATCGAAACTAGGGGAAATGAGATTTGCCATCCACAAAATCCTCTTCCATTCCATTAGAAATTCCTTTGCAATCAAAGGGTGGTCAAACCTTACAAATATTTCCTTATTTTTATCTCTCGCTGAAACAGAATAATTATAAGAACCCGTATAAACAATTTGGTCATCAATGATCATTGTTTTGTGGTGCAACAAACCTCCAAGATAACGATCATCTTTAAAAACAATATCAAGATTTCCATCTTCCCAAATCTGAGAAGGATACTCTAAATTTTGACTTAAGTAGATGCCTTCTGGATTTGTGGACATAGGTGCGTTATAAACAGCTTCAATCCGAACTCCTCGTTTGTTTGCCTCAATAAGTTTCAGACTAAGTAAAGGATCATAGTGAGAATAGATCAAATATTTGATTGAATGTTTCGCCGAATCCACAGCCTCAAGTAACTGCTGCTGGATTTCAAGACCGGCCTCCGGTGAAGTCCAATAAACGAGAGGCCCAATTCGAAAAGATCCATTTGGATTTTTTCCATCTAACGTTGTTGTGATCTCCTCCCATTCTTTTTGAGAAATGTTATGCATCCAAAAAACATTATTGTCTGTGGCAAGGCCATGAGTTGTAAAGTTCCCTGTTCCTGAAAAAAATCGGTTCTGGTCAAAGATCCAGATTTTAGTGTGGTGAATCCCCGAGCCTGACCATCTTTGGATTCCCAGTCCAAGGGATTCCAATTCGGAATAATCTTCTTCTTTATCACCAAACAATTCAATCCGAACTCCAGCCCTTTGTTTCAAATAAAGTTCTGTCAAAATTTCGTAATCATCAATGGAATATAGGTACGCTCGAATGGAAACTTTTGCCTTTCTGATCTCGGAAATCAAAACATCCTTTACAATTCTTTTTTTTTCATCAGCCACATCGCGACCTGGATACGAAAAATATAATTCTGTCAACGGAGGGTTACCATACAAAAGAGAAGTTAAATCAATCTTCGATTTTGGTTTTTGGCAAAAGTGAAAGAATCCAAACGAAAAAATCAAAAAGACAAAACAGAATTGTTTCATATTTCCAACCTCCCAAAAACATAACCAAAATTTGATTTGAGGCCCAAAGAATCTGGCACAAACAATTGAGATACACCAATTCCCAATTCAAAGGAAGAATCTTCTTTTAAAGAAAACTCGAGTAAACCTTCGCCGATATAAAATACTTCAAAGTCTCTTTTTTGAAAACTGATTCGTCCATCACTCGGTCTTGTGACTTGGTAAGGTAAAAAATAAGAACCGATGATTTTTAGAACAAACTGACGATAGGTGAATTGCAAAACAAGTTCATTTAGATATCCGAAGGACCGACCTTCCTTTAGTGCATAGTTTTTTTCATATCCCCTTTCTGTTAAGGCTGCAGAAGGAAAAATACGAAAGATTTGTGAAAGATAAGGTGTTTGTGCTGGATGGGAACCCATGGATACATAACCGTCGCGGATGATTTGGTTCTTTTGATTCCTTTCTTCTCGATCAGAAATAAAATGAGAACTGCGGATTAAAAAACCTCCAAAACGAACCTCTGATCCCAACTGGATTGCTTCCCCTGCAATCGGAATCGAACTGGACTGGGTGGCTACTTTTGAATTGGTTCTGTCGTTTCCCTTTGCCCATAAAAAATCAAATTGGACCTCCCAAATCTCTGCATCAAATCGAAAACCAACATTTCCATTGAGGAGAGAATCCCCATCGGCTCCAGATGCCTTTGTTTCCTTTGTATGATCTTTAACATGTTTTCCCCAACTTCCCAGTTCCACATACTGAATGCCCAAACGAAGGGAAAGATACTCTCCGTAAACAAGACCAAAGGAGTGTCTCCTGTGATGACTCACATTTGTTCGCTGGTCTTTGTTGCGAAGTTCGCTATAGGAATTCAAATCTTCCGAAGGAATCTGTAATAGAGACAGGAACCGGTCTTTCTCAAGTAATAAGACCCCTGAATAATGGTCCCAAAGAAAAAATTGTAGGGTAAGATTTGGCTGCGGAAAAAATTCCAAAAAAAAACCATCCCCACCATCGTAACTTGATCCAAAACTTTTGGGACGGAATAAATGTTCACGGCGGCCAACACCAAAAAGGAACTTGGAAGTTTCGTAAGCGATAAAATGATTTTTTCCCAAATAAAAAGGCCTAAGGCCTGTTTCTATTCCTGAAGTTAATTGAATATTTAAATCCCAGACAACATTTTCTCTTTTATTTTTGTCTTTCAGGCCAACAAACATAGATTCGCCGGAGACTCTGTTCAAATAAGATGAATTTTGAAATTCTTTTCCCATTGGATGGATTTGTAAATCCCAGATGGGAGATTGAAATTGGTTTGTTTGGGTTTTTTCTTTAAAAAACAATTCATATCCTAAAATTCCAACTTCGACTCCTACTGCTTGGATGGAGCTCATCCCAAATAACAAGAAGAAGCTGATCAGAAAAAACTTTTGAAACGAGTTCAAAATTCCTCGCGAAAGGTTTCGTAGTCAAAAGGAGACATTCCTGAAGCACCAGATTTGAGCCAAAGAAATTCTCCGGTGTTGACTAAAAGGTGAAATGAAGAATGACTTTCTTTGTGCCCAAAAGAAGAAATCAGGATGGAATTCTGTCCTTGTTTTTTTCGTAACTGGATGGATTCTCCTGAAGAAATTCCATTTCCAATGGTTTGTGTAGTTCTGACTGTGAGGAGTAAATCTGATTCGGAATGAAAAATGGGTAAAAACCAATCTTTGCCGTCAGGATCAACAATCCAGGCACAAACATTCGGATCAAGAATCGTACGATTGGTTTGGAATTTTTGGCCGTTTTTTCCCAAAGGAGTGGAATTTGGAAAACGAGACTGATAAGAAATAAGTTCATCCACACTTACTTCATCTTCAATCAAATACAAACTTAAATCTTCTGACGCAGAAGATCGGTTGCAAACATAGATCCATTCATTTTGTGATTCTTTTGGGTTAGGAAAAATTGCTTCTATTTGAAGGGGACCTTTTTGTTCCAAAAAACTTTTTGGTTTGAGTAAGGATGGATCAGACCAAAAAGAATAAACTTGTTCTTCTGAAGAAAAGGAAGAGAAACCACTTAAATCCAGCTGATAATTCTTGTTCCCAAGTGAAGTATAGGAAATTGGAATTTTCCAATTTCCATTTCCTAACAAAACATTTGTTTGGTTACCCAAAGGAATGTTCGTAAAGTATAACACTTGGAAATTGATTTTTTCAATTTCTAAACTACGTTCTTTGACCAAACCGGGACTACGCCAATCCCCAGAACAAAGAGTCGATGTAACCAGAGAATTGGAAAATACGATGGGATTTGGTTCTGGATGGAGGGACCTCGTTCCCCCTAAAGATTTCTCTTTCGCAAACTTTGGATCCCAAGAAATAAATGTTGGGGTAACATTTTGATTCCCCAAATACCGTAATGATGAAAGGGTGCTCGTAAAAAAATCATCCGGTAATTGGTAAAACAAATCCCCATTACAAACCGAAGGCTCTGTTCCTAAGGTTAGGATGGTTTTTCCTTCTGGTTTCCAAAAGAGAAATTGATTTCCGTTTTCTCTTTCCAATTGGACAAGTCCTTCTACATGACTTTGGAATCCAAAATCCAAAAAAGGAGATTGGTTTGGTGCATACTCCAATAAATCACTAGGAACAAAATTCGCAGAGTTTTTGTTAGGTTTTCCTGGGCTAAATTGGAAACCATACTCCAAAAATTCTGATGAAGCACCTTCTTTTGGATGGGGAAATTCCTTTCCTGATTCTCGAACGATCGAAAATCGATTTTGTTGTTTAAAACGAAGTAAATGAAACAAACTGGGACTAGGTTGGAATTCGTTTTTTACTTGGCTCTTTCTTTCTTCCCAGAAAAATTTAGGAATCTGGAAAACAACTCTTGGAATCGAAAAAGGTTTTTCTTTTGCTCTTAGATCCCAACCCAACCAAAGTTTTTTAGAAATGATAAAATAAGAATTGGAATGAATCACCCATTCATCAGCTGACAAAGGATATATGGTATCATTGTAGACCCAGTTGAGGGAAGAAACATCACAACTTTCTCCTATGTTTTGAAATTCAAAAAAACTAGGGAAAGGAAATTGGGAATCAAATTGATTCCCAGGATAAAATTCCGTAATTTGAATTTGTTCTGCGATACAACCAGGGACACCACCTTCTTTCTGTTTGGATTCGAATTGATTCGGTAACCCAGGGTTTCCACAAAATTGATCTGATGAAGTCCAAAACTGAAATTGATCTCGACAGGATACTGGATGAAACTCGTTTGAAAAAAATTCATCCCCTTGGCGAAAATTAAATTCGGAATCGAGAAATTCTGAATTTCCCCACCGAACCTTTGTATTCGTTCCTAAATTTGATCCATATTCTTTGGGAAGGAAAATTCCATGGAATTTTGGTTCATCGGAGAAAAGGAGAACCCCTTTCGGAAGAATCAACTTGGTCCGTTTCGAAAAATCCTCCGAACGAAAAGATGTTTGAGATCCATCTTTTACCCAATCCAAAGATTCCGAACGGGGGCAAAGAAAGGTTTCTTTAGGATTTTCCCATTCGAGAAACCTTTGGAAACTGGATTCTGAATGCCGAAATAATTCCGAAACAACAGGTTCCCCCGGTTCACATTCAGAAAACCATTCTTCATTTTGGACCTGGATTCTTTCGGTAATTGCAGCAATGTCCGGGCAAGGAAGTTCGAAAGACAGAACTAGTTGTTTGTTCAGAGATCCTTTGAGTTGGTGTGAAAAAAACAAGACCTCACATTGGTCCAAAGTTCTCTGTAAAAAAAGTGGATGAGGAAGAGCAAACGTTTGGTAGGTGACAAACCCATTCGACCAAACCTGAGAATCCCAATCCAAAACAAATCCCAACTTGTCAGATTCTTTTTTCCAATTCCCATATTCTTTGAGTGTGGCAGTCCATCCCTTCCCCTTATCCAACCAGGAAGTATATTCACTTTTTTCTTCCTCTAAAATAGAAAACCCAAGTTTCCATTTTTCGGAATTGGATTCATCTGTTTTCCAACAGATTCGAAACTTTCCACCTAACTCTCGTCTATACAAGGAAACAGGTAAGGAATATATACAAAGAAGACCCGATTCATAACGAACTTGGTTTGTATCTTCAATGACATTCTCCTCTTCTTCTAAATTTCCGTATTGAAACTCGAAGCGAGGAGATTGATCAAACTGATTACCAAACAAAAAAAATGGGATCTCTTCTTGATTCTGACAGGAACAGAGAAGAAAAAAAAGAATGATCGTGATTTGTTTTTGCATCTCCCACCTCGAGGCCTTTGGGTGGGGAAAAAGAATTTATGGTTCTATTTTTTTTAGTTTTTGGATTCCAAGATAAATTTTTTCCGCAAGCACAGGTCCAATTCCAGGGACTTTTTGTAATTCCTCTTTTGTGGCATCCGTAACTTTCTTTTTGGATTGGAAATAAGAAAGAATACTTTTTCTGCGACTTGCTCCAATGTCTTCCATATCATCTAAAATTGTTTTTAATGCTTTTTTCTTTCTTTGGACACGTTGGAAGGTAACTCCAAACCGGTGAGCTTCGTCTCGCAAATTCCGCAGAAGACGCATCATGGGGGAATGGATATCAAAACTATATGGATATTTTTCTCCGGGAAAATAAATCTCTTCTCTCTTTTTAGCAAGACCCACCATCGGTATATGACCAAGTTCTAATGCATTTGCAGCTTCAGCAGCACGAGACAATTGAGTTAGTCCTCCATCGATGACAATAAGATCGGGAAGCGGTTCTTCTTCATTTACTAAATGGCTGAGTCTTCTTGCGATTACTTCATGGATCATTCCTGGATCATTGATTCCCTCATACCCACGCATTTTATAATGCCTGTAACCAGCCTTATACGGTTTCCCGTCGACAAACATAACACCACTAGCCACAGGGGAAGAACCTTGGAAGTGTGAGATATCATAACATTCAATCGTTCTCGGTAGAACAGGAAGTTTTAGTTTTTCTTGGAGTTCTTTCATTGCAACCGATTGGTCACGAAGTTTTGTGGCAAGAATTCGTTCTGTCAAACTGAGGTCCGCATTTTTTTCCGCCAAACGGAGCAGTGATTTTTTAGGTCCCATTTCTGGAAACTTCAGTTTGATAGAAGTTCCTAATTTTTCGGTGATAGCTTCCACAAAAACATCGTAATTCCCTTTGGCAGAAGGAGGTAAAAATAAAGTACTTGGAAGGACTGTGACATTCAAATAATAATCCCGAAGAAAAGAAGTAAAAACTTCTTCATCATCTGAAAAGGAAAGCCCAGTGATGGGAAAAGATTTTTTCCCTTCTAACCTTCCCCCTCTTACTTCTAAAATCACAACTTGGCCTTCATCCTCTCGTTTGCTAATTCCGAGTATGTCTTCGTCTCCTCCATCCATACTGACAACGGTTTGTTTTTCTCTGACTTGGTTGATTTTTTCGATCCTTGCTTTTAAGTATCCGGCTCTCTCATATTCCATTCGTTCGGATGCTTTGACCATCGAAGTTTTGAGCCCGGCAACCAATCGTTCTTTTTTTCCTTCTAAAAAACTCAATATCTCATCTACCAATTCTCCATAGGTTTCTTTTGTAATATTTCCTTGGCAAGGCCCAAGACAACGACCCATATGAAAATTGAGACAAGGCCTTTGCGGTTTTGCGAGTGGGAGTTTGAGTTTGGTTTTACGAATGGGAAAAATTCGATGGATTAATTCTAAAGTGTCACGAGCTGCTTTTACATCTGTAAACGGCCCAAAGTAGCGATCCCCATTGTCTTTTACATTTCTTGTCAAAAAAACCATGGGAAAGTCTTCACTTGTGGAAACACAAAGAAAGGGATATTTTTTATCGTCTTTTAACCTAACATTAAACTTTGGATTGTACTTTTTGATGAGTGTGGCTTCAAGAAGCAAAGCTTCCTTTTCTGTACTGGTGGCAATCCAATCCAGGTCATACAACTCAACGAAGAGTGCCCGCGTTTTGCGATCTTTTAGGTTTGGATTTAAATAAGAGCGGACCCTCGATTGTAATTTGAGAGCTTTTCCAACATAAATTACAATTCCTTCCTCATTTTTCCAGAGGTAACATCCAGGTTGGCTTCCTAAATTTTTAATCTTTTCTTGGATGGTTTTTAGAATGAGTTGGTCTTTCATTATCGTTTTATGCGGGAATTTTACGTTTACAATTCTTAGACAATTTGTATCCCTAGGGTATGGATATGCGTAAATTGATCAAATTTATAATTTTTGGTCTAGAAGGTTTTAATTACGGAATCGGCTTCCCCACTCTCCTTGCTTATATTTACTTTTTTACAGAATGGTCAGGAGAAGAATTTCAAATTATTCTAATTTCTACATCCATTTCTGTATTTTTTATCATTATTTTCTGTGTCAGTTTCTACTGGATTCGGTTTGCTTCCGTAAGTCGAATTGGAAAACCCGAATGTACCAAACGAGATCAAATTAAGGCCTATTTTTGGTTGGATCATTTGGCCCAAGTGGCCATGATCGATGTCATCATTCGCTATGCGATTGGATTTTTATTTGTCCTTGGATCTTTATACTTCTACCAACATTCCAAAAACTTTGTCCTCATGAGCGAAATGGGAATTGGCCTTTGTTTGACCTTAGCCTTCACAGTCATCTTCCAATCCATTTTTATTGATTATGTAGAAAATAAATTCAATACCAAAGGAATTCTACTTTCGATTCGACTAGACCACCATAAAAGCATCAATACAAGAAAACTTTCCCGCAATTTAGGTTTCCAAACTGTCCTCTCTTTTCTTGCGGCTATCCTTGTTTTGTTTATCATCAATTACCGGATGAATTTTAAACAAGAGTTAGACTTGGTACATTCCAGTATGGAACAATCAGTGATGGATTCAGAAACACTCATGCGTGTGACCCTTGTTGACTTTCGTGACAGGTTGACTCTTTCTATATTTGCTGAAAACAAACTAAAAGACCAAATTGTTCGTAAAGATTTACAGGGGGTTCGTTCGGTTCTCAACGAAATCCAATTAAAAAGTACAAACCATGCAGTGGAAGCCCTCTTCTTTTACAAACCTGACGAAGGAATTTTTGTTTCAACAAATGAATACGATCGTTCCAAAACTGGTACCATATTTTTTATTGAAGATGTGGACCTAGCAAAACAAGGGCCACTCAGACATACAAGCATTCGTTCCAAAATTTCTGGTGACATCGTTTCACCTTATACCCTTCCTGTTTACCAAAATGATCAATTTTTAGGTTATGTTGGGGGTTTTTTAAATATTGGAAAACTCTCTAGTTTTATTTTAGGTAATATTAAAATTGGATCTTCAGGAAAGGTTGGTTTTTTCGATGGAGATGGAACCATTGTATATTATACAAACAAAAAAGAAATTGGGAACAACGCAAAATCAAAGTTAGTTTTCGATACACCTTTTCAAAAAGAAGATGCTCTTGGATTTATTGATTCCACGGAAGACGGAACTCTCAAACGGATTTTTTATGTAAAAAATCCAGAATTTAATTATATCATCTACTGCATTTTTGAAAATTCAGAACTTTATGAAAAAACTCTCACCAGTTTATTTACAACACTTGGAATTTCAATTATCGTTTTACTCCTGATTGGATTTATCACTGTCGTTGTGATTGAATCCAAACTCAAACCATTAGAAAGAATTAGAGTAAGAATTGCAGAAATGGTAAAAGGAAATTTACAATCCGATTTTTATGACTCCAGCCGAGATGAAATCGGAAGTATGGCCAATGCGATGTTTGACTTCCAAACAAAACTACGTCAAATCGTAAACCAAACCCAAACAGTTTCCAATGAACTCACAAACACAAGTTCCGATATTTACGAATCCATGTTGTCTTTATCGGATGCAGCACAAAACCAAGCAGCAAGTAGCGAAGAAATTTCTGCCTCAGTAGAAGAAATTACAGCGGGTATTGAAAGTGTAGCACAAAGAACAGAAACTCAATCTTTTACCTTAGTTTCGCTTATGAAAAAAATGACAGAACTCAATCATGCTGTATCTGAAATTGATAAAAAATTCCAAGTTGCTGATGTACGAGTAGAAGAAATCACAAACGACGCCAAGTTAGGAGAAAAGTCTTTGGGAGAAATGAAACTTTCAATGGACAAAATTTATCAGTCTTCTTCGGAAATGACAAATGTCGTTGAAATCATTCATAATATCTCAGAACAAATCAACTTACTTGCATTAAACGCCGCCATTGAAGCAGCTAGAGCCGGAGTGAGTGGCAGAGGATTTGCCGTGGTTGCAGATGAAATTTCCAAACTTGCAGACAAAACAGCGAAGTCCATTGATGATATCGAAGAGCTCATCAAACAGAATGAAGGTGAGATCAAACAAGGTCAGGAAAAAATCGACCAGTCCATTGTGATTTTAAGTGAAACTATTTCAGGTGTAAACTCGATCAATCAAATGACAAAAGAAATTCGTTCTGTTGTTAGAAAACAAATTGAAACCAACGAAGAAGTCAACGAAGGTGTCACACAAATTCGTGAACTTTCGGAAATGATCAAAGAAGCCACTGATGAACAAAAAATGGCTATGCTTGAAATTTCCAGATCGATGGCAGAAATCAATAACCATGCACAAACCACAGCAATGTCGAGTGAAGGAACAAAATCTAGTTCCCAAACCATGAACCAACTATCCGAAAGCCTCAGAAGAGAGATCAACTACTTCCATGTCTAAATCAAAAAACAAAGTTCCTTTCAAAACAAGACTACTTGCATTTGCCATTCCTCTTGTTGTAGGCCTCGTCGCTGCCGTTGTCTTTAAATACTATGTAATCACGCCCGTCCACATTCAAAACCAGTTTATGGAACCTACGTTAAAAAATGGATCCACTGCTTATTTTAATCGATGGTTTCGTGCCAAACAATTGGGGATTGGGGATGTGGTTCTTGTCCACTCTCCTCTTGACCCGGACTCGGTTCTCATCGCAAGGATCGTTGGAAAACCGGGGGATACCATCTATGTCCAAAAACGAATGGTATTTCGCAATGGCACTCTACTCGATCCGACAAGTTTTCCAGAATCCTCATCAAACGATATCCCGATGATCCCTCCTGGAAAAACAGAATCGGATGATATGCCAAAAGTGACAGTTCCCGAAAAATCTTTTTTCCTACTTGCTGACAATCGCGAACTCGGAGTGGATTCCAGAACATTGGGTGTCATCCAAGAAAGCCATGTCATTGCTACCTTATGGTAAAAAAGATTTAGAAGATTGGATTCATTTTTTTGAATCCTCTCTACTCATTATAGGGTCTTCCCTTCTAGTTTCTGGAATATTTTTCCTAGTTGCATTCAACTGGAACCTACTAGATCACTTCACAAAACTAGGAATCATTTATTTCCTAAATTTTGTATTTTATCTGATTCCTTTTTTTATCCGTAAAAAAGAATTTCTTTATGAAATTGGGCTCACCATTCTATTTTTCCTAACAGGATCCGCCTTACTTGTGTTTGGCCAAATTTACCAAATGGGGGCTGATGTTTATGATCTTTTTTTGGGTTGGACAGTTTTTACCTTTCTTTTGGTTCCGATTTCCCGTTCTGGTGTGGTGGCCGGATTCTGGATGGTCCTACTATCATCCACTGTTTACTTGTATTCAATTCAAGTCACAACAGAAAAAGAAAATCACTTTCTATTCGCTTCCGCAGCAGTTTTCTTTGGTTTTCTAGGCACCATACTTGATTGGCAAAACACAGAGTTTTATTCGGAAAAAACAAAATCCTTTTTATCAACCTTAAGCATATTTTTTGCACTTGGTTTTTTGAATTTAATCCATTGGAACTTATTTAGAATTCATTCCGAATTCACTTCTACTTTAACTTATGGATTTTTCCAGATTTTTTTCCCTCTCCTTTTTTATGGATTCCTTTATGTGTATTACCGGTGGTTTCGATTTCGGCACTTAAATTTAAGTTTGATTTTACTCTTTGGGTTAGGCCAAGTCCTTTTGAAATCTGCAGATATATTTGGAATTTGGGCTTATGGTTCTGCGGTTAATTTTTTGCTCTTTGCCCTTTTGATCACCATTTATACCGTTTGGGCTGTGTTTCACCTAAAACAATTGCGAAAGACAATTGATACCGAAGAGAGAATCTTTTGAAATCTTATGTATATATAGAGATTTTGAGTTTTTTAGGGTCCCTACTTGCTGGTGGTTTTTTCCTACTTTGTTTACTTGTACTTGGATTATTAAATAACTACGAAGTCGATTTGTATTTAGGTTTGTTTCTGATGATTTTGGTTTCGGTTGTCTCTTTTGTTTTTAACAATTCAAAACGAGAAACATTAGGCCCAGTTTTATTTTCTTTTTTAAACCAAGGATTTTGTTTATTTCTTTTTGGAGTACAGAAAACCTTTCAACCAAAAGATACATCTTTTCTTTGGTCGATCCTTTGTTTTCAACTGATTTTCTTTTTCTTTGTATCCAATCCCATCCAAAGATTTTTTTCTCCAATCCTTATCTTTGTCTTTGCCAGTGTTTTACTTTTCGAATATCAGTTACTCTATTTTTTCCCACTCCTTACCACTGTTTGTTTGTGTTTGTTGTTATATTTTAGCCTGCCAAAAAATGCACCCGAACCGTTTCATCACCTTCCCCACTCACTCGGCATTTCCTTACTTTTATTGGTAGGTTTTTCATTTTTCCCAGAACTAAAAGAAATCCCTTGGGTTTCCAAATCTCAGTCCGTCGTTTTATTGTTAGCGGGAAGTTATTTATTATACAAAGAACTTGTTCCTAAAATTAGTAATTTTTCCTTTTTACTGTTTTTTATTTTCTATACTTTGATTTTTATCCCAACGATCCAAACACCAGGGATCATCACCTCCTCTTTTCTTTTCCTTTTGGGATTTGCAAGAGGGTATTCCTTTTTATTCTATCTGGCTTGGGTGACCTTCTTTCTCTTCTATTTTGGATTCTATTACGATTTAGAAACCACTCTCTTGGAAAAAGCAAAGCTGATGATAGGCTCTTCTTTGTTATTTTTTGTGGCTTATTTATTTTTAAGATTTTCACCAATGGGAAAAAGAAAATGAAACCCAACTGGTTAGTTTTACTCTTCCTGAACTTTTTAGTTTTCACTGGATTTTTTACATACTCTATATGGGAAAAAGAAAAAATTCGAAAAACAGGAAGGCTTGTCTTTTTACCCTTAGTTCCCAAAGATCCAAGGTCTCTTTTCCAAGGTGATTATATGATCTTAAACTATGACTGGCAGATTTTGGAAACGGAAGAAAACGCAGATACTCCCAAACGTGGCTGTCTGGTATTTCGAATTCAAAAAGAGGAGTTAGTCCCCATTCGTTTGCAGAAGGACTTTACCAACCTGTCTTTCGGCGAACATTGTTTAAAGTATTATCGGAGTGCGTTTCAATTGAAGATCGGACCCGAATCGTATTTTTTCCAAGAAGGTGATACTTCTCTCGGTTCGGAAGCAAAATTTGCGGGCATTCGTTTTTTGGAAACTGAGAACAATGGAGATAAACTCCTAATCGGGTTGTTTGACAAAAACAAACAAAAGTTAGGTTCCAAAATAAAGAACTAAATCCCAAAAACAGTAAAAACTAAAAAACCAGGTTTGTCCCTTTAGCTGACTCAGGAAGTGGCTTTGAGACACCTTCGTTTGCAAACGGGACCGCACCTTCCCTGGTGAGTACGTCCTACCCGAGGCGATTGTATTTGTTTGGATGCAAGCGGAAAACCCAAGGAAAAAGGGAATTTCTTATGGCATATCCGCACCTTCTACCCTTAAAATGAGTGACAGAGACCCCGAATCCGAAATTCTGTAATTAAAAAATCGTTTCATCTCTCGATACGAGCCTTTTAGGAGAAACTCATGGTAAAAATCGCAATCAATGGTTTTGGTCGCATTGGACGACTTGTACTTCGATCCGGAATCAAAGATCCCAATTTAGAATTTGTCGCAATCAACGACCTTGTCACGCCAGACAACCTTTCTTATCTTTTCAAATATGACTCTACTCACGGTCGATTCGACGGTGAAGTTTCTCACACAGACAACGAAATCATTATCGATGGCAAAAAAGTAAAAACTTTCTCGGAAAGAGATCCAGAAAAACTCCCATGGAAAGAACTAGGAGTGGACTTTGTGATCGAATCTACTGGTCTTTTCACTGACCGAGTGGGTGCTGAAAAACACATCAAAGCTGGTGCCAAAAAAGTAGTTATCTCTGCTCCTGCAAAAGACAAAGACATCCCTACTTTTGTAATGGGTGTAAACCATGAAAAATATGATTCTGCAAAAGACAATGTGGTCTCTAACGCATCTTGTACAACAAACTGTCTAGCTCCGATCACAAAAGTGGTTCTTGACAACTTTGGAATCGTAGAAGGACTCATGACTACCATCCACGCGATGACTGCAACCCAACCAACCGTTGACGGACCTTCTAAAAAGGACTTCCGTGGTGGTCGTGGGGCTGCGCAAAACATCATCCCTGCATCAACTGGTGCTGCGAAAGCGGTAGGACTTTGTATCCCAGAAGTGAACGGAAAACTCACTGGTATGAGTTTCCGAGTTCCGACACCGGATGTTTCAGTTGTGGACTTAACGGTTCGCACAGAAAAACCAACAACACTTGCAGAAATCAAAAAGAAAATGAAAGAAGCAAGTGAAGGTTCCATGAAAGGAATCCTTGGTTACACGGAAGATATGGTAGTTTCTAACGACTTCCTGGGAGACATTCGTTCTTCTATCTTTGATGCCGATGCTTGTATTGAACTTAGCTCCACTTTTTTCAAACTTGTTTCTTGGTATGACAATGAAATGGGATACTCTAACCGAGTGTTAGATCTCGTACGTTACATGGCAAAAAAAGGCTAAGATGAAATTACCTCTTCTTGAAGAACAAAATCTAAAAGGAAAACGAGTCTTTGTTCGTGTGGACTTCAATGTCCCTGTGGAAAACGGAAAAGCCACGGACAAAACTCGGATCGAAAAAACCCTTCCCACTTTGGAGTTACTCATCTCCAAAGGGGCAAAGATCATTCTGGGAAGTCACTTAGGTCGCCCGAAAGGTGGCCCTGAGGCAAAGTACTCCATGAAACCTGTGTTTGATGTGCTTACTACACTCGTCAAAACCAAAGTCAGTTTTTCTGACTCTGTGATTGGCGCAAACGTGGTCAAAATGTCGAATGAACTTGGGGAAGGCGAAATCCTCCTTTTAGAAAACCTTCGTTTCCATAAGGAAGAAGAGGAAAATGAGGCTGGTTTCTGTAAGGAACTGGCCAAATTAGCGGATGTCTATGTCAACGATGCTTTTGGAACCGCACACCGTGCGCATGCCTCCACAGAAGGTGTGGCCCACTTGCTCCCGGCGTTTGCAGGACTTTTGATGCGTAAAGAAATTGAAGTCTTAAGTGGCCTTCTTGCCAAACCAGAACGTCCTTTTGTGGCGATTGTGGGTGGATCCAAGGTGAGTTCTAAATTTGCTATTTTAAAGAACCTTCTCGAAAAGGTAGACCACCTCCTCATCGGTGGGGGGATGGCTTATACCTTCCTCAAATCCAGAGCCGTTCCTGTGGGTAAGTCCCTTGTGGAACCAGACTTTGAGTCCCAAGCCTTCCAACTGATTGACAGAGCCGGAATCCAAGGGGTAGACCTCCAAATTCCGGTAGACCATATCATTGCCGATCATTTTGATCCCAATGCCAAAACCAAGTCTGTTGATAAAATGGGAATTTTGGATGGATGGATGGGAATGGACATTGGTCCAAAAACCATCGATAATTACATCAAAGCCATCAAAGAAGCCAAAACCATTCTTTGGAATGGACCGATGGGTGTGTTTGAGATGGACAAATTCTCAAAAGGAACCATTGAGATTGCCAAAGCCATTAGTAAATCCAAAGCCAAAACCGTTGTCGGCGGAGGTGATTCCATCGCTGCCGTGAACAAAGCGGGTGTGGCAGACAAAATCACTCATATTTCCACTGGTGGTGGTGCTTCCTTAGAATTTTTAGAAGGACGCACACTCCCTGGTGTGGAATGTTTACTCCCTAAGGAAGGAAAATAAGATGAGAAAGAAGATCATTGCAGGAAACTGGAAAATGAATTTAACCTTGGCGGAAGCTTCGGCCATCACCAAAGGTTTGGTTTCCGCAACTAACTCCTCTTCCTACGAAGTCATGGTTTTCCCAAGTGCTTTGCATTTGGAAACTGTATCTTCCCTAACCAAAGGATCGAAACTGATTGTAGGTGCACAGAATGCTTACCAATCAGGACTCACCGCGATGACAGGAGAAATTTCCCCTACCCAACTGAAAGAAATCGGAATCCAGACGGTACTTGTGGGTCACTCCGAAAGACGCCAATTCCTCGGAGAAACTTCCGAGTTTGACAACCAGAAGATATTATTCTTTTTAAAAGCAGGTCTCCGTGTTGTTTATTGTGTTGGAGAAACCTGGGCGGAAAGAGAAAAAGGAAACACCTTCTCTGTGTTAGAAGACCAAATTAAAAAAGGTCTGAAAGACATTACCAGTGACCTCTTCTCTAAACTGGTGATCGCTTATGAACCGGTTTGGGCGATTGGAACAGGAAAGGTAGCCACTCCTGTAGAAGCAGAAGAAGCACATGCCTTTATCCGCAAAGAGATTGGGAATTTGTTCGTAGGAGCGGGTTCAATCGCTGAGAACATTCAAATTCTTTATGGTGGTTCCGTAAAACCGGACAATATCAAAGAACTTCTCGCCAAACCAAATATTGACGGTGGCCTCGTGGGAGGAGCCAGTCAAAAATTAGATTCATTTTTAGGACTTTTAAAATAAGGAAACATTATGGGATTTTTTGCAGGAACCATCCTCACACTTTTTATTCTACTTTCACTCTTTCTCATCCTTCTTGTGATGATCCAAACAGGAAAAGGCGGAAGCGCTGGAATGCTTGGCGGATCTACAGCGAGCCAATCTGTCTTTGGGGCATCCACTGCTGATGTAATGACAAAAACAACAAGAGTGGCAGCCATTCTATTCATCGTTCTTTCTTTGGCCCTATCTTTTGTTTTTGCAAAAAAAGACGAAGTGTTGGTTCCCGATGTAGAACCAAGTTTAGAAGCTCCGGTAGAAACTGATGGAACACCTTCCGAAGTACCGGCTCCTACTACTCCTTAGTTTTTTCTCACTGAATGTCAGCCTTTTTGCAGAGTCTGACATTTCTGAAAAAGAAAATCGTTTAGACAAGGAAATCCTTAGCCTTTACCGAGAAATCGCTAAAGCTAGGGAGTTGTTGTCTTACGAAAAACTCACATCACTTCCAGCAAATACAACCATTAGTTTTATTGGAACTTATCCCAACAGAACAGGGCTACGCATTCGAAAATACAAAGTTGACCCAGACCCCCAAAACAAAAATCGAATCAAACATTCGGAAGAAAAATCGATCCTCCTAGAATTCAATGGATCTGTTCTCTCAAAAGTGGAAGTACAAGTAGTCACAGAAGACACCGAAATTGAACAAAAAACAAAAACAAAAATAACTGATACCTCACCTCTTGACACTTCCTTAAACGATATGGTGATTAGTTTTTCTGGCCTGGATGGAACCGACAGTTTCCCACTTTCTTCCCTTCGTAATGATGATATCAAACAAGAAAGAAACGATTTCAAAAAAGATTTTTATATCAAATTCCTTTTGGATTTTCATAGCCAATTGGCATCCATATCCGCCTTACAAAAAACAGGTGGAAATAAAAACCAAAAGTCAATGTTCAAACAACTAAATCAGTCTTTAGGGTATTAGTTTTGCCTGAAAATTCACAAAACAAAGATACATCCTCAGTTGAAAAAGTTGCGGAAAAAGCACGCGAACTTGAAGCGATTTATGATGTAGTACAAGATCCTCTGGTGCTAATCGATTCCGATTTCCAAATCCAAAGAGCCAATCTTGCGACCATCCTCTTTGCCAAAAACAACAAATACGATGAACTACTTGATCGTAAATGTTACGAAGTTTTGTACCAAAGAACAGACATTTGTCCTTATTGCCCAAAAATCAATGTAAAGTCAAAAGAAAAAAATCAGACCTACTCGACTCCCATCACTCGTGAGATTTTTTTTCGTTCGGAAGATAAAAAACAAACTCTGCTTTTGGAATTTTACCCCTACCCCAAACAAGAAGATCTTTTTTGGATGGTTGAAAAAATTTCAGATGTGACCAAACAAAGAGACAAAGAAGAAGAGTCGTTTCGGATGCGTAACCTTGCTTCTCTTGGAATTTTGATTTCTGGAATCGCTCACGAGTTAAACAACCCACTAACAGGAATTAGTCTTACTCTCCAAAACTTAAAAGCAAATTGGCAAAACCAACCACCAGAACAAATTGAAAAACGTTTAGATATGATTAAAAACGATGTATCCCGGGCTGCCATCATTGTTTCCGATATCATTTCTTTTGCGAAAACGGATAAAGTAAAAGTCACACTGGGAGATATTGTCGAAACCATCAACCGTGCCAAAGATACAGTGATTCGTTTGTATCCCCATTTAAGTAAAAACATTGTTTGGCGAATCTCTTGCGACCATGACTATCAGTTTCCATTCCATCCAGGAAAAATGGAACGTTTGTTTATGAATTTATTTAGGAACTCACTCCAAGCCTTTGACTATCGACCAGGCGAAATCTCAATAGAAATCAGAAAAACAAAAAACTGGTTACATATCATAGTGGAAGATAACGCAGGAGGAATCCCGGATTCAATCATCCAAAAAATATTTGATCCATTTTTTACTAGCAATAAATCGGGAACGGGAACGGGACTTGGTTTATCAATTTGTCACTCCATAGTCAAAGAACATGACGGGAATATATCCGTAAAATCTAGTGAACAAAAAACACGTTTTACGATTTCCTTCCCTCTCACAAACGATATCACGGAGCAAAATCCATGAAACAATCCATTTTAATTGTGGAAGACATCCATTCCATTCGAGAAGCCATTATGGATTTACTTAGCACCAAATTTAATGTTTTTGGTGCGGAACATTTTGAAGAAGCTGTTTGGTATTTAACAAACGAAAAAATAGATTTAACCATTACGGATATCCGTCTCCCAGGAAAGTCTGGAATTGATTTAGTGAAACTCATCCAAAAAGAATTTCCGCATATATTGTATGCGCTTATGACAGCATACAATATTAATGAATATATTAAATTTGCCAAAGACCTTCATATCTGGAACATCATCCCAAAATATAGTTTTTTAGACATCCACCTAATCGAAGTAATGGTAAAAAAACTTCTTTCAAACGACATCTTTGGAATTGAAAAGTATTTCACGGGAGACTTTAAAGTTTATAGCCAAAACATAAACAATGAATTCGAAGAAGCCCCAAACAACGGAATCATTTACAAACAAATCAAATCGGATCAAGACCGCTCCATTCTTTGCGGAAAAATCTCCAAAAACTTAATCCAATTGGGAGCTCCAAAAGCCATTCAACAAGTGCTAGAGGAACTCACTTCCAATGCAATGATCAGAGCACCACGGACACATGAAGGGGAATACAAATACCAATTTGAAATCCCAAGCCATGATATGGTTGTCCCCCTTGACAATATCCAACTGATGCCAGATGATTATTTTTTAATTGGTTATGGTGCAACGGAAAGCACCATTTTTATTGTGGTTCGTGATCAATTTGGATCACTAAAAAAAGAAGAAATTCTGCACAGACTTGATCGCCATATTAGCATTGATGAATCCACAGGGTTTCCAAAAGGGCTGGAAGATAGTCACGGTCGGGGACTTTATATTTGCAGAGAAATATCCGACCAACTTATCTTTAATATTGAACCCGGTGTCTGTACAGAAACCATTGCGATGATCAATAGAGAAGGAAGGACAGGATTCAAATCTCTTTCCATCTACGAAGTGGATCCATCCAAAAAAACAAATTTGGATTCAGAATCTTAATCGAATTGTTTTGAAATCACCAAAACTTTTGAAACGAATACTTAAAATCTGAAGATTCAATCCTAAAAGATTTGGAATTGCATCAAATCCGATTTCGATTGCAGATAAAAAGTAGAGTTTGTTTTTCCCGGAAAAAACCTTATCGGCAATTCAGTCGGTGGCATCTTTTTGGATCGGATCAAGTTTCCCTTAGTATTGTAAAATTGGATTTCGGATTCGGATAATGCCATATAAACAGAATCAGTGGCAAAAATAGATTGGTACACTCCACCTGACTTTGTTTTGGTCTTTTCCCAAACCAATTCACCATCTCTATAAAAAGACAAACTATCAGGAAAGTTAAAAACAATCGATCCGTCGTTACCTATCGCAAAATAGAGTTTATGAGGATAAAACTTAGAAAGAGGAAACTCATCCACTGTGTCTCCAACTTCATCCAAAACTTCCACAAAATCTTTATCTAACAAAGAATAATGGATGGCTGTAAATTTTCCATTAGGAGAAAGCGCCACCGATTTAAAAAAAGAATCTTTTTTCTCCTTTGAAAGTTCTTTTTCAAACAGAGTATTTCCTTTTTCATCTAAACGATAAATTTCCCCACCTGAAAATAAAACAATCACACCTTTGTTTTTAGAATCAAATTGATAGTCAGTTAGGAACCTTCCGTTTAACTCTGATTTACCGACTCGGTTTCCACTTTCATCCATAAGGAAAACTGTATTGTTATCTCCCGACAAATACAAAACGGGAGATGCGAAGTATCCACTCCTGGGATAAGAATTAATTGGCTTTTTCCAAAAGAGTTCCCCTGAATCAGAGAAAAAGTTTACCTCATCTCCAATTTTTTCATATAACAGATAACCATTTGATAACAATGGGAAGTCGACCAAATACTTTGGATCCATTTCAGGAAATTTACCTGTTTTAAATGAATAATACCTTCCTCCAGTTTTATATCCATTGATTGTTTTGAATGGATCTTCTCCTATTTTTGGGGAAGTGGTACCAAATCTACCTTCACTATTCCAAACCCAAGTCTCTCGAATGTTAGGGACTAAATTTAAATCCACGTCCCAACTAAAAAAGAATAAAAGAAAAAAACCAATTGAATAAACAATCGTCTGCCACATGTTATATGTTCCTTTGTTTGAGAGACTGGTATAATAAAAATAGAGCTGTGTTACTTGCGTTTTCTCGAACCCCTTCCCTATTTCCAGGAAAGATATAGGAATGAGTTTGAACCGAACCATCTGGTGTTTTTAATCCAATCCATACTGTTCCCACAGGTTTTGCATCGGTTCCACCATCGGGTCCTGCGATACCGGTAATGGAGATACAATAGTCTGCTTTCGTTTTTTCAAAGATTCCGTTCACCATAGAACTGGCAGTTTCCATACTGACCGCTCCAAACTGGTTCAAAATTTCATGGGAAACACCAAGTTGGGATTCTTTCATCTCATTGGAGTAAGTCAAAAATCCACCCACAAAATAAGAACTGGAACCTGGCTGATCGGTCAATTTTTTACCAAGGAGCCCGCCTGTACAACTCTCTCCCACGGCGATTGTCAGCTGGTTGGCAATGAGTTCTTCATGAACATAGGAAAAAACATCGTCTGAAATGATTTTAGGATATTGTTTTTCTAACTCACTCACAATTCTTTCTAATTTTTCGGAATCATTCGACTGGAAGATACATTTGATATACCCTCTATTGGCGGTAACTCCCCATTCCACACCTGAAAACAAATTTTCTCTGTTCTTTTCTACAAAATCTTTTTGGTAGAGGGATTCACCAATGTTCCACAACCATTTTGTTTTTTGGACTAAATTCTCTCGAGGGTATAATCTTTTTAGTTCCGGTGTAAACCTTCTTGTAAACATTTCCTTCATTTCAGAAGGAACCCCAGGCATACATACTAAGTAAGAATCTGCACCAATGGGTTCAACAAACCCGACGGCAATTCCAACATTATTGTCTAAAATTTTACAATCTTCAGGAACATGAGTTTGGCGAAGAACGGTAGGAAGGATATCGCTATATTGTTTTCCTCTAGATTCATATACACGCGTTAAACGAATCTTTGCTTTTTCCACTGAATATGTTTTTTTTCCACTTAACTTCAAAACAGTTTCTAAAGTATAATCATCTTCTGTTGGTCCAAGTCCCCCTGTCATTAAAGCAAGTACTGGTTTTGTTTTACTTAGTTCTTTTAAGTTTTGCAGTTCCGATAAAATGAGTTCTGGGTCATCTGGTAGTGCGATAAACTTTTTTACTTTCCAACCCAGTTCAAATAACTGGTTTGCCATCCAACCAGAATTTGTATCTAAACTTCTGCCGGCAGTAATCTCAGATCCCGTTGCAATAATGACAATATAGGGTGATTCCATCTTTTGTTACTACTCAGTGTCTTCTTTTGACATCTTCTCAGGTGCAGAAATACCAAGAAGTTTTAGTCCACTTTCTAAAGCAAACTTCGTGTAAAGCACAAGTGCAAGGAGGGTGTCTCTTTCGTTTCCAGTTTTATCTTTGATCCTATTGTCTTTTTGCGAATAAAACTTTGTAAAAGACTTACTCAAAGATTGTAAATAGTTAGTAAGTCTGTGGGGTTCAAAACTTGTAGCAGTGTCATATACTTCTTCTTGTAATCTTGCCACCCAAAAAAGAAGACGAGTTCGTTCCTCTTGTTTTAAAAACTCAGCTGATATGCCAGATTGTAGAAGTTTAAGATCCATTGGCACTTGTAATTCACGAAAAATGGAACAAATCCTTGCATGAGCGTATTGGATATAAAACACAGGGTTTTTATCAGATTCGTCTTTTGCTAAATCCAAATCAAAATCAAGGGGAGCATCGGAACTTCTCATTAAAAAGAAATAACGTCCTACATCCCTACCTTGTTTTCCTAAATAAGATAAAAGATCGCGCATGGTTTGGAAAATTCCCAAACGTTTGCTCATTTTTACCTTTTCTTTGTTTTCGATTAAGTTGACTTGTTGGGCAATGAGAACTCGGAAACTCTCATCTGCTTTCCCAAAGGATTTCACCGCACCTTTCAAACGAGCGATGTATCCATAATGGTCCGGCCCCCAAATATCAATTAATGTATCAAATCCTCGTGTGAATTTATTATAATGATAAGCGATGTCTGCCATCAAGTAAGTGGGTCTTCCATCTTCTCTTCGAATCACACGGTCTTTATCATCTCCATAAAGAGTAGAAAGGAAATGAAGTTTTCCATCAATCGTGGTAACATCTTCTTTTTTTAAGATAGTAGGAACCTTTTCTACATCCCCAACTTCATGAAGGCTACGTTCGCTAAAGAATAAATCAAAGTTCACACCAAAGAGTGACAAATCTTCTTTTTGGCGGCTCAAATTGTATTCTACCGCATAACGAGAAAGGAAATCAATCACCTCATCCCATTTTTCTGCTGATACAGAATCAAATATAAATTTTGTCCTCGATGCATCTTCCAAACATTGGATGGCAATGTCTTTGATGTATTCGCCACGGTAACTTTCTTTGGGAAGAATTCTTTTTTTGACAAGATCTATAACCGAATCCTGAGATTCTTCTTCTTGGAATTGAATTGGTTCTCCCTTGGATTCAAATATTCTTAGTAAAACCGCAACACCAAGTAAATACACCTGATTTCCATAATCATTCACATAGAACTCTCGTTTGACGGTATGACCAAGACTTGTTAGTAAATTTGCCAAGGCATCTCCATACGCGGCTGACCTGGCCGAAACAATATTCATAGGTCCTGTTGGATTGGCAGAAACAAATTCAAGTAAGATCTTTTCTTTTTTAGGAGTCTCTGCAAATACCACGGATGGAAACATAACAGATTTTACATACTCATTCAAAAACTTTGTTTGGATTCGAAAATTAATAAAACCCGGTGGGGAAAAGCTAACAAACTCAAAAAAAGAATGATTTTGAATCTCCGCCAAAACCGCTTCCGCAATTTCTTTGGGATTTTTATTTAATATATTTTTGTTTTCTAAAGCAAAAGGAGAAGAATAATCTCCGAACTTTTCATCTCTAGAATATTCAATACGAATTTTTAAGTTTTCTTTAACGGAGCTAAGGTTATTTTTTTCTAAATAGATATCGACTGCCTTCTCTAACTGAGAAAGTACAAGTTGTTTTAATAATTGATTCACATTCATTTCTAAAATTTAATTTCCATTTTTAATTTGTCAGAATTTTGCCAGAGCTCAAAACTTTTGGCTTTGAATCTGGAAATAAAATGAGGGATACTTTCCTTTTCTTCCCGTAGTGTTGCCAAAAAAGGTTCAGATTGTTCTTTTGTTAAATTGTTCTTTTTATCTTTTCTGAAGTTTTCTCCTTTGAGTAGGAGTTGGAACAAAGCAAAAAAAACGGAAAGGGTCATACAGAGTAAAACTGTCTTTGTAATCGAATTCATAAATACCCTATTGACTTGTAAAACTCGAAGTAGGATTTTAATTCCTTTCCGAAAAGTGACCGGAGAAATTGATTCAAAATTAAATCCCCATCTCGGTATTCCGTTTCTTTTGGAAAGATTCCTAATACATTCGAAAATTTCTTTGATAACATAGTATGAAATAGTTTCAAAACAGGCAAATGATCTTTAGGGATAGGATGGCAATCTGAACATAAAAATTCACGCTCAGCGACCGCAAAATAAGCTGCCGATTTGGTAAGGACCTCTTCCCCACAAGTATGGCAATAGAATTCGGTAGGGAAATGGCCCATATGGGAAAGGGCTCGTAGTTTAAAAAAAGGAAGGATTTGTTTTTGAAATCCTTGTTCATTCGAGGTTTCTAAACTACCAGAAAGCAGTTGGAAAAGGAAGGGATGGTTTTCCCCTTCCGGATAAATGAGCGAAGTAAGTTCTGTTACATATAAAACAAAAAGTGTACCCAAATAATCCGACTTCAATTCATCATAACGTTTTACCAGATGAATTTCTTTGATGGATTTCCAATCTTTTTCCGCTTGATCATAATAATCAAGTTCCACAAGAGAACCAAGCTCCGTTGTAATGATGGCACGACGTTTGGATTTACGAATTCCTTTGCTCAGGAAATTCATTCTACTTTGTGATTCACCTGCTAAACTAATGAGCCTGTCGCTATCTCCAATATCTCGACTCTGGATGACAATTCCTCTCTCTTTGCGAATGGCCATTTAACGTTCAAACACCAATTCCAAACATTCATCTTCTTTGGCACGCATCCGGATGGCATCTTCTTCACCTGTTTCATGATCATAACCAAATAAATGCAAAATTCCATGCACCAGAAGGCGATAAAACTCATCAATGATTGAATGACCGATTTCTTTTGCCTGTCTGCGACAAGTATCCATTGAAATCACAACTTCGCCTAAAATCTGGAAAGGAATGGGTGGAGATTCTGAATAGAGAGGAAAGGACAAAACATCTGTTGTTTTGTTTAGTCCCCTTCTTTCTAAATTAATTTCTTTCATCACTGGATCATCTACAAGTAAAATCTCTAGTTCTAAAACTTGTAAAAAACTTGGACTTATATGTTTTAAAATCAATTCACAATTTACTAAAACAAGATCCGATAAAATTTCTGTATTCGACTCACATTGGTCATTCCAATGGGTCAAAACTTTTAAAGAGGAATTCATTTTTTAGTTTTTTTAGAGCCAGCAGATTCCAAAGCTTTTGTGTCTTCCGGTTTGGGGTATTTTGGTCTTTGGTGCAAACTAGAAAGTAATACTTCCTTAAAACTAGATTTTATCACCTCTAAATCACCAATGGTCAAACCGCTTTCATCCAGTTGGTTTTCGGCAAGTTTTGAATTTACAATTTTACGAATGAGTTCATCTAAACTTTCAGGCGACACTTCGTCGAGCGAACGTGAGGCGGCTTCCAAAGAATCAGCAATCATCACAATAGCTGTTTCTTTACTTTGAGGTTTAGGTCCTGGGTATTGAAAATCTTTTTTATTGATATTTTTTCTAGCAGAAGGTGAGATTTCCTGCAATGCCTTGTGGTAAAAAAATGCCATAGTGGATGTGCCGTGGTGTTCCGGGATAAAACTTATAATTTCTCTCGGAAGTCTTGCTTTTTTTGCCATTTCAATCCCATCTAACACGTGATCGATGACAGTTTTGGCAGCAAGGGAAGGATTGTTTTTATCAATATGTTCTGGTTTTGGGATCAAATGTTGGTTTTCCACAAAAAAACCCGCATTGGGGATCTTTCCAATATCATGAAAATAAACACCCACACGCACAAGCAGGCGGTCCAAATTTAAATTTTGGGCAGCTCGTTCAGACAAAGCGGCCACCATAAAGGTATGAGTATAAGTGGAAGGGGCTTTGGTTAATAACTGTTGCAACAATGGATGGCCAGTATCGGCCAGTTCAATCAATTTAAAACGTGTTGGAATATTAAAAACATATTCATACATTGGAAGTAAAAACTGAACTGCAGTTGCACTGGCAAAACCATTCACAAAACACATAACTGTAATACGGAAGAGATTGGAATTTGTTAGGTCGCGAAAAAAACCGACTCCGGTCGTTACATAAAACTCCCTTCCATCAAACAAATAACCGGCAGTTGTCACAAGAATTTGGACAAAGGTAAGTAAAAACCCTGCTTTCAA
Source organism: Leptospira bourretii (assembly GCF_004770145.1). Lineage (NCBI taxonomy): Bacteria > Pseudomonadati > Spirochaetota > Leptospiria > Leptospirales > Leptospiraceae > Leptospira > Leptospira bourretii. The sequence goes on from NZ_RQFW01000019.1 coordinate 427,329, forward strand.
AAAATCGATTCGTTTGAGAAGTCTCCTTCCATAAATGGAACTCATGACGGCTACGGTAAAGGCCAACATAAACGATGTCGGATTGTATCTAGAGGCAAAAAATACAGCAAAGGCCAGAAAAAAACCTATGGATATAGAGAGTTGTTCATCATAAACAAACCCAAGAAGCAAACAAAGCATCCCCACAGGAACAAACATTCCAAAATAATAAACTCCCGACAAATCACTGTCAGTTGCATAAAAAACTTTTGAAAGTAGATAAATAGATGCGATCACAATCCAAAGTGTAAAGAAGATGATAAGATTACTTGAAAGATCATTCAATCGGTTTGGGCGGTACCGAATCAAATAGAACCCAACTATCACAATCAACACACATTGAGTTAAAAAAATAGATACAATCGATGCTAAGTTTGCCCGAGTGGCATAACGATTCATCATATCCAATTTGATTTTTACTTCTGGAGTGATCACATCTCCTGAACGCACAACTACTTCATTGGCTTGGATTCGGCTTTTCTGAATTGGAATAGCATTGGTAGCCCGCATCCTAGCATTTTCTGTTTCTTCTGGATTGTAATTACAGGCTGGATAAGAATACACATAATAAAGTCCAATCCGGGACACTGCTTTCAGTAGAGAATCAGAAACATTTGGCAATTTTTCAGAAGCTAACTTTGATAATACGGAAGCAACAGGTCCTTCTTTATAAATTTGAGATCTTGGAATTACCAAATTTCCATCAATGATAGAAGTTTGGTCTTGGGTTCCAATGTTACGAATTTTGGCTCCAGCTTTATCCAAATCTTTCGAAAACGGAAGGTCTTCTTTCACGATACAATACTTAGAAAAAATTAAGTTGGTATATTGTTGGAGAAAACTTTTTAACTTATCTTTTCTTGGATAATCTAGGATAGCTTGGATCTCTTCATTGGTCCTGTTTCTCCATCTAGGAATTCGATCCTTGACTAAACCAGGTGTTGCTTTTCCTTCTGCAAGAATCGCACGAAGGAGCTCCACATCTTCAGAAAGATTGGTGTCAATGCCTGTCACCAAAATTCCGAAATCTTTATCAAACGCATAAGGGACACTCGCCGCTGCTTTCTGTTTTTCCAGGTTTGTTTTTTCAGTGTCTTCGTAAGAAAATTCTTTGACCGACTGGATGGTTTCCGGAGCAATTTTTCCTTCTGAAAACATTCCATCAGGATCTGTATTGACACTTGTTTGTCCAAAAAAAGGAATCGAAAGTACATAGGTCACAAACAGTAATGTAAGAAAAACAAGGATGATTTGAATGTTTCGAACTACAGAAACTGGCCTTACTCTCGTGAGAAAGTCTGTAAGCCGGGTCATGGAAGTATCTAAGATGGCTTTCATGGTTTTTTCGAAAAGAGACTTTCGTTTTCTTCAAAACGTCTTACTATAGATTCGACGATGGGGTGGCGTGTGATGTCTTCTCTTCCAAAGAAAATTGTTTCGATCCCATTTAGATTTCGTAAAGTATACACTGTTTTTTCAAGGCCTGAACGTCCGTGGGCCAAGTCGATTTGTGTGGCATCCCCAGAGATTGCCATTTTGGAATTTTTACCAAATCTTGTGAGAAACATTTTCAACTGTGGTAGTGTGCAGTTTTGTGCTTCATCCAAAATGATAAAAGAATGAGAAAGTGTCCTTCCTCTCATAAAGGCAATGGGAGCAATTTCAATTTTCCCCACTTGTAAGTATTCACTTGTTTTTTCAAAACCTATACATTCGTGTAACGCATCATAAATGGGACGAAGGTATGGATTTACTTTTTGTGTTAAGTCTCCAGGTAAAAAACCTAAGTTTTCACCTGCTTCCACAGCAGGCCTTGTGAGGATGAGCCGATCCACTTCTCCCGTTTGCATCATACGACAAGCTGTGGCAATGGATAAAAAAGTTTTTCCAGTTCCGGCAGGACCCATAGCAATGGTGATGTAATTTTTATGAAGGCTATCGACAAAACTTTCTTGGTTTTTAGTGCGAGGAAAGATGGGTTTTCCTTTGAAGGTGACAAAGATTTTGTCCCGGGGAGTCCAAGTTTCCCCTTCCTTTTGGAAGTCAGAGGAACCAGGAGTCGGCCAACCACCACTGGAATCTTTTACCTTATTTACTAAGTAATCGATATCAAAAAAAGAATAATCGGCTTTGTCAGGTCTACGTTTGAAATTCTCTTCCACTTTATGGAAAGTATCCAAGGCTACTTGGACTTGGTCCTCACTTCCTTGGATGATGAGAGATTTTCCTCTGGGGATGAGTTTTACATTGAGGCGACTTTCCCATAACGGTAGTTTGCTGTCTCCAATCCCACATACCGTTTGGTAAAGGGATTCTTCCTGAAATGTAAAACTTTCATCCATATTAAATAGTGACTACCCTGAGTTTTAATTCTTCAAGTTGTTTTGCCTCAACAGGACCTGGTGCTTCACTCATCATACAGGTTCCTTTCTGAGTTTTTGGGAAGGCAATGACATCACGAATGGATGTTCCCCCAGTGAGTAACATCATAATCCGATCCACTCCAAAGGCAATTCCCCCATGAGGTGGCGCCCCAAAGGAAAGTGCATCCAGTAAAAATCCAAATTTAGATTTTGCATCTTCTTCCCCAATTCCAATGGCTTCCAAAACTAGGCTTTGGATTTCTGGGTTGTGAATCCGGATGGAACCACCACCAATTTCTGTACCATTGAGAACTAGATCATAAGCTTTAGCACCAATGGAAGAAAGGTCAACTTCTTTCCCAGCCTTCCAATCTCTTAGTTTATCAAAGTCTTCTTCTTTGGGAGAAGTGAAGGGATGGTGGAGGAAGGTCCAAGTTTTTGTGGTTTCATCCAGTTCAAACATTGGAAAGTCCACAACCCAATGGAAACTATAAGGAACCTTAGGTGGATCATATTTTTCCGATAATTTCAGACGAAGGGCACCAAGAGAGGCATTCACAATTTTAGAGGAGTCGGCACCAAAAAATACCATATCCCCTTCTTTCGAACCAACCGCTTTGGCAATGGCAGCAAGTGCTTCTGGTGTGAATCGTTTGGTGATGGTGGACTCAAGTCCATTGGCACCGTGTTTCATATACGCAAGTCCTTTGGCTCGGAAGTCACGTGATAACCAAGAAGTTAAGTCTTCGATTTCTTTTCTAGAAATCACAGAACCACCAGGAACACAGATGGCTTTGACTACTCCGCCGCCAGAAACAGCAGCACTAAAAACTTGGAAGTCTGCATCTTTGACAATCTCGGATACATTGACTAGTTTCATTCCAAATCGAATGTCTGGTTTGTCAGAACCATACTCTTCCATTGCCACGTGATAAGGCATGGTTGCAAAAGGGGCACTGACTTCTAAATTAAAAACTTTCTTTAAAGCAAAGGCCCACATAGCTTCAATTTCAGAACGGATGTCTTCTTCTGTTACAAAAGAAAACTCCATATCGAGCTGCGTGAATTCCGGTTGTCTGTCAGCACGTAAGTCTTCATCTCGAAAACATTTTACGATTTGGAAGTACCGCTCCATTCCCCCAATCATTAGGATCTGTTTAAAAAGTTGTGGGGACTGCGGGAGAGCATAAAACTCACCGGCATTCAAACGAGAAGGAACAAGGAAATCACGTGCTCCTTCCGGTGTGGATTTATTTAAAATCGGAGTTTCAATTTCCAAAAAGGATTTACTATCCAAGTACTCCCGCAGAGCAAATGTTAGTTTGTGACGCAAAACCAATCGGTCACGAAGTTCTTCACGACGCATATCCAGATAACGATACTTTAACCGAATCTCTTCTCCAGATGGATCAAACTCATCTAAAGTAAACGGAGGAGTTTTGGATGTATTTAAAATTTCTACTGATTCTGCAATCAGTTCGTATTTACCGGTTTCCATTTTTGGATTTACCGATTCGGCATCACGAAGAGAAAGTTTTCCTTTGACTGCAATCACAAACTCGGAACGAATTTTTTCTACTTTGGAGAAGTCATCACCCAAAATTTCTTTACGGGCTACAATTTGCAAAATTCCCGAACGATCCCGAAGATCGATAAAGATCACTCCCCCTTGGTCGCGGTAACGAAAAGCCCAACCGGAAAGGAATAAAGTTTTACCAACAGAGGCATCGGAGACACTTGTTGCGCTAATTCTATTTTTGTATTCGGAACTGACCCACTGATTCAATGGAAAACCTCTTTATAATGGAACGTTGTCGAAACGGCTGATCTTCGGATTGAACATCAATGGAAAATCGGCCGTAGCACCCGCTCTGTTTTTGGCGATAATGATTTCAGCCATTCCCCTTTTGTTTGGGTCAAGCTCTTCGGGAGGTTTCACCATTTCTTCCCGATATATAAAACATACGATGTCCGCATCCTGCTCAATGGCACCTGACTCCCGTAAGTCGGAAAGTTGTGGCCTTTGGTCTTTGGAGCGGTTTTCAATGGAACGGTTCATCTGTGACAATGCGATGATAGGACAACCTACTTCCCTTGCCATTTGTTTGAGTCCCCTGGAAATGTTAGCAACCTCTTGTTGCCTTCCCCCCATAGCGGCTTTGGGATCACTCATTAGCTGCAAATAATCCACAATCACAAGACCAACTTCTTCTGTCGTACGAAGTTGTCGGAGTCTTGCCGAAAATTCCTGAATGGTCAAATACCCAGAATCATCAATGTAAAGACTAGCCGAAGTGATATTTCCAATACTGTCTTTTAATTGCGTCATCTGTGCCGAAGTCAGAGTTCCTGCTTTTAAGGCATAGGAATCAATCCTTGCATCCGCACTGATGAGTTTGAGTAGTAACTCGATCCGGCTCATCTCTAACGAGAAAATAACAACCGTTTTACGTTCTTTCAAAGCGGCATTGGCAGCGATATTCAAAGCAAAAGTAGTTTTTCCATTTCCTGGACGGGCTGCAAGGATCATAAGTTCGTGTGACTTAAGACCTGTGGTTGCCATATCAAGACCAGTAAAATGGGTTTTTAATCCGTTGATTCCACCGGTTCCATTTTGGCTGGCAGCAACTACATTTTTAATGTAATCAATAAGGGCATTGGCATCATCTTTTACTTTTCGTAAACCTTTGGATCTCTCTTGGCGAGAAATATCCATTAGCGACTGTTCTACGAGACTGAATACAGAATCGTTTTCACCAGGTTCAATTTTAACTTTGTCAATGGCTTGGTTTAATGCTTCGACATACTTACGTCTGTCCGAAACACGTTTCACACGCCGCACATAATATTCAAGCGGCTGGAAAGGAACTGTATCTTTGTATAGAGAAGTGATGTATTCCAAGTCGCGAGATTCGTCTTTAAAAAGACGTTTTTCTCGCATTTGGTTTGTGACCGTAACTAGGTCGATATTGATCCCTTCATTAATGAGATCGGTAACGGCTTCAAAGACTCGCCTGTGGCTGTCCATATAGAAGTCGTCCGGGCTTAGACCTAAGTCTTCCTGCCCGGCTACCCCTCTCATGAGTAGGTAACCGATTAAATTCTTCTCAGACTCTATCTCCTGAAGGGGGTTAGAATTCATCGAAAAAGCTTTAGTGTAAGACTATGCTTGGCCGACGACTTTAACTACGATTTGAGGTACAACACCTTCAGCCAAACGAACTTTGATTTTGAATTCGCCTACTGATTTAATTGGCTCACCTAAATCTAACTTACGTTTGTCGAGTTCTACTCCAGTGTTTTTAATTGCTAGTGCAATGTCGTTCGCTGTAACAGAACCAAAAAGTTTGTCGTTTTCGCCCACTTTCACTTTGACTTCGTATGTTTTACCATCAATCGAAGCAGAGAGTTCTTTCATCACTTTTACGCGTTTGTCACGTTTCAGTTCTGCAAGTCTCTTTTGGTGGACTGCCGCTTTTGTGTTTCCATCATTGGCACGGACAGCAAATCTTCTAGGAATGAGGAAGTTACGTGCATAACCATCAGCAACTTCTTTCACATCACCAGCATCACCAAGATTTAATACGTCTTTTTGTAATACAACTTTCATCCGTTACTCCTACAGAACTTTAAACGGTAGTAAACCGATAGATCTGGATTTTCTGATTTCACGAGCAAGGGCTCTTTGGTGTTTGCCACAAGTTCCAGTGATTCTTCTTGGAATGATTTTACCGCGGTTGGTAACAAATCTTTCTAGAATGTCTACTCGTTTGTAATCAAGACCTGCAAGTAGGGCTTTGTCAGCGCAGAACTTACATACTTTCTTTTTATATTTTGCGTTTTTACGACCGAATTTGCCTTCTCCGTCTTTACCACGGAAACCGCCTTTTTCGTCGTCTTCCATCCCGTCCATACTCTCGCGGGAATCTGTTCTTGTATCATCAATATTTGTCGTTTCGCTCATTGTCATAACCTATCAAAAAGGAATGTCGTCATCACCGGCTGGATAATCATCATAACCATTACTTACGCCGGAATCATAAGAATTGGAACTGTCAGAACGGTCTCCACCTGATCCACCACCCTGTCCTTGGCCGCCCAGTAATTGTGCGGATTCAACATAAACACGGATTTTAGAGGCTTTTTTGCCTTCAGGAGTTTCCCAGGACTGTTGTTGCAGTCGACCTTCAATCGCTACTTGTTTTCCTTTGCCGGCATATTGTTTTAATATGTCAGCGAGTCGGCCCCATGCCACACAGTCAAAATAATGAGTTTCCTCTTTCTTTTCACCGTTAGTCACATAAACTCTGTTATTCGCAATTGAAAAATTGACAACAGAACTTCCGTTCACCGACTTAAATTCCGGATCACGGGTCATTCGACCGATTATAAGTACTTTGTTAAGATCGTTAGCCATTGGCCCTGATTACTAGGGTTTTTAAGATGTTTGCATTGAGTTTAAACTCATGTTCAATCTTTGCTACTTCTTGTGGGGCGCCAGAACACTTGATCAACGTAAAGTGACCTTGTTCGTCTTGTCCAACCGGATGCCAGAGTCTTTTAGAACCCCAATCCTCTTCGCCTTGGATCGTGAAGTTGTATTTGGAGAGTAAGTCTTTGACTGCAGACTTCGTCTCTTCTACATTACCTTCACGAAGAATATTCGTGATTTCGTAGTTTCTCATATTTCTCCTATGGGTATACCTACATAGAAACACTTGTAGGTAGAAGAATTTGTTAGTTTCCACTAGGGTTTTGCCAATGGGGCCTTGGGTCAATGGAATTTCTTCTTGGAGTTCCCAAACCCTTCCATTTCCATGTAATTTCTAACATTTTTATGGGTGAAAAATCAAATTTTCCAGAAGTTTGGGGCCTCGGTCTTGGCCTATTTTTAGCACTTTATGCTGGTTTTCTAAACCACATCACTCCCAAAGAACCGGCTCTCGACAACCACTCCGGATTTGAATCCACCCTCCTCGGCCTTGAAATGGCAGAAACCCCTAAACAAGTCCAAGACCTAATCGGAATCCCTGACACCATTGATTTTTTCCATTTATCTGCGGAATATAGAAAGGTTCACTATTTTGACTTTGGATTTATCTTTTGTTATTTGGCATTTTTAACATATACCGGGCATTATGCGGGAAGAAAGGTAAGACCCATATTTTTAAAAATCTTTATGGGAATGGTTTTACTCCTTGTGATTGCGGGTTTTGCGGATCTAATCGAAAACATTTTAATCTTAAATGTTCTGGATGCAAAATCAGCGGAAGAGATGGCACCTTCTCTTGAATATTTAAAACCTACATCCCAACTCAAATGGTTTTGTTTATTCGGTTATGTGGCAATAGTTTCCGTTTACTTTTGGTTATACGAAAAAAGTTGGATTTTACGAACGGCATCCGTTCTTTTTTTTACAGGATTTTTTTTGCAGTTGTTTTCGATTTACAAAACCAATTTGTTAGAACTTAGTTTTCCATTTTTTGCACTAGGGCTTACTTGCAGTTGGTTCCACTACGGTTTTAGTTTGGCCTTTAGTTCCTTATCCAAAAAAACATAACCCCTACCCCCAGAAATCACAAGATCGGTTCCGAGTTGTTTACAGAGGATCGCATATTCTTTTAAAAAACTTTCTGCCTCTTTTGGACCTAAAGGAAAAAAATAATGATCTCCCGGAAGCGATTGGTGTTTTCCAAAAACAGGAACCACTTCCACAAACAAAAGTTTATCGCCATCAAAATGCAAAACCACAGAGATATTGTGTTTTAAATATTGGTTTTTAGATCCAAAAAAAAAGTTACCGAGGGAATAAATTACCACACCTTTTGGAAATACTTCAATCCCTTGTGGGACATGAGGATGGTGTCCAATGATCACCTGATAACCAGCACCTACCAAATATTTAGCGGCGTTCCGTTCCGTATCCATTGGAAGAGGGTTATATTCCACACCCCAATGAACCGAGAGAATGTTTACTTGGTTTGGTTTTGTTTTTTTAACCAAACGTTCCGCCACTCCCACTCGAAAGTATGCTGCCCCCGGAGATTTGGTTCCCGAAAACAACCGAGTTTCACCAGTATCAGAAAAAGAAAAAATCCGATACTCGGTATTTTGTTTGGAAACCGTAATGGGAACCAAAGCCTCATCGGTATTTTTGCCTGCCCCTGTATGACGAATTCCAAATTCATCTAACAACTCTAAGGTATCATAAAGTCCGTTTTCTCCGAAGTCCATGGTATGGTTATTTCCAAGAAAAACCCCATCGATCCCAAGCATTCGCAAAACCATCAAATCCCTTCTTTCCCCAAAAAACACATAGGATTTTCTTTGGTCAGCAGCCGGAGTTTTGTGAAGGATCGGAGTTTCTAAATTGAGAAAACGGAAATCAAAGTTTTTCAAATAACTAGAAAAACTGCGAAAAGGAAAGTAAGGATCCTCACTTCGCATCGAATCCCTTACACCCCAATTGAACATCACATCCCCACCAAACCATAATTTGGTGGATTTTGGATATTGGATGGTCTCTCCTGTTTCTGTTCGAAAATGGTAAAGGTTCTGAATGGGTAAATCCAGTTTTGGCTCTACCGATTCAGGAATATCTGCTCCCAATAAAAAAAAGGGTAAAACAAAAACAAAGGCTAAACAAATACGAAACAGATTCATTTAAAAACGAAATACGTTTGAAGGCACTTCCGTGATTTGTGATTTTTTGAGTTTAATTTGGATGAGGACGTTTTCCTTTTCAGTATCCAAACTAATGACTTTGGTGATAATTTCCTTTGGTGGATGAATTTGTTCTGGTTTGGTTTTCACAAGAGCAATTGCTTTTAACCCACGTTTGACACTAACAAGTTCCAAACGGTCCAAATTCCCCGCTTTAAAAAAATACTCATACTCTCCATCGGCTTTGGATAGAGCAATCCTCGTATCATTTGTATTGAATTTTGCCTTTGGACTTTGGATTTCACCGATGTATGCGCCTGTCAAATATTCATAAATGACAGGGAAAGGGATCGCAAATTTTTTACCCGTGTTTGGATCTTGGATGAGGATGTCTCCCATCGGCAAGGTTTGGATTTCCTTTGTACTAGTTGGTTTGATTTGGATTTGGTTTGGGCCTGCAATGAGTTCAGTAAAAACCATTCCAAAAAAACTATCCATGAGTTGGATTTTGATCTGTTTGGAATCTTTAGAAAAATAGAGTTTCCCATCCAAAGATACATTCTCTTTTTTCGGAACAAAGGTTTGGATCTGCATGGAAAACTCAGATTTAAAACTTTGGAATTCGGTTTGTTTTTCTAAAATTTCTTTGAGTAAGGTTTTGGATTCTCCCTCTTTCGCTGAAATATATTTTTCTTTGTCTCTTCCGATGAAATTAGGATCCTCTACTTCAGTTGACTGACAAGAGATGATCAAAAATAAAACGCTAAAGAGGATGGTATTTCCTTTCATTCTGAAATTTCCTTTTGTACTTTTTTAATTTTTGCGATTAAGTCTTTATTTGGCTCTGATTTTGATTTTGATTCTGAAAGTTTAAAAAATTGAAGCGCATTGACTGGATCCTTTTTGGCCAAATACACATCGCCCAAATGTTCATAAATCACAGGATCTTCAAATCCTCGTTCCAATGCCAATGAAGCAGCAAAATTCAAATGGAGTAAGGCTCGATTAAAATCTTTTTTCCGAAACAATACCCAACCCAAACTATCCTGGTAAGCAGGATTGTCTGGTTCCAAAGACACTGCTTGGCTTAGAAGTTTATTTGCTTCTTCGGGATTGATGTCTTTTTCTGCATACAGATATCCCAAATAATTCATTGCATTCGAAGCATTGGGATTGAGTGAAAGTGTAGTTTTTAAATCTGCTTCCACTTCGCTAAACTTTTTTAATTTATCAAAAGCTGTGGCGCGATAAAAATAATAATTATAATTATTTGGATCTAGTTTGATGGCATCAGTAAAATCTTGTACACTTTCTTTGTATTTTGCCAACTGGAAATAAGTTAGACCTCTCAAATATAAATGAGTGGAAGTTGGATTTTCTTTGATTGTATCAGATAAAATAGAAACTGAGAGAGATTCTTTTTTTAAGTTCCCCTGTAAGTAAAGATAAGCCAATCGAAACCGCAACCGAAACTTTTTATCGGTTTGTTCTGTAAGCTTAAGAGCTTCTTTGGTCGACTTGACCGCATGGTTCCACAATCCAATCATCTCTTGGCAGGATGAAATTTTTTCGAAATACAAAGATTTTTCTTCGCTGGCATTTTCCTTTGTTTCAATTCGGGAAAGGCCTTTTCGTAATATTTTTTCTGCTGTAAGGTATTGTCTATACTCGAATGCATATTGGGCTGTGTCCGCATTTAATACTTCGTATTCGGGAATGTTTTCTTTTTCGGCCAATTCCAAAAGAGCAATCCGAGGAGATAACCTTCCTGGATTTTCTTGGATATAAGCCTTTAGTTTTGTTTCTAACCCAAGTTTTGATCCCGAAATCAATCGATCCAACAAATAGACAATTCCCTCTTTTGGAATTTTTTTCTCTTTTTTTAAGGTCGCAAAATAAATGGGAGCTGTGTCTCGAGAATCCATAAAATAAATTTCTGCGAGCATATGAGAGGCATCAATGTCTCTGGGATTTTTTTCTCGAATCTGTTCCAGGTAAATTCGGCAATTTTTAAAATCACCTAACACAAAATAGATTTGTGCCAATCGAAACAAAACTTCCATATCATTTTTATAAACATTTGTATATTCGCTATAACGTTTGATGGAAATTTTTGGATGATCTAATTTATAATTAAGTTCGCCCAGAGCTTTTGCTGTAAGGTATTTGTATTTGGAATGGTTGTCTCTTCTTTCAATGACAAAGGAAAGTGCAGTGTAGTATAAAATAGACTGGTTCCAAAGTTTTCTTTCGAAATTCAAATTTCCGAGTAAATACAAAAAGTCAGGGTCGTTCGGAAACTTGTGGAGGGAATTTTCCAAAACTTCCGATGCCTTTGCTAGTTCTCCTTGCCGAATTCGAATCCTTGTTTGCAAAAGAACCAGGTCTTTTGATACATCCGGTGATTTGCCAATAGATTTTTCCGACCATTCCCAAGCCTGGTCCAAAACTCCTAGTTCCAAATAATTCAAAGCCAATGTTTCCGAACTAAGAGCGCTTGGTTCTTTGCCAACTTCCAACAAACATTTGTGGTAAGAATCCAGAAAAGAAACAGAACGTTCAAAGGAAAGTTTGGATTCTTCTGTTTTGCGCCTTTGGGCTGCCTGAAACCCATCCACCTGTTCTCTGAGAGCCCGAGAGAGGAGAAACTCTGATGGTACTCCAGGATCTAACGTAGAACATTCTTTGGTTCTTGTCCCAGGTTCGGTGGCAAACAGAGAAAGAGAGAGAAAACAAAAGAAAACAAAGAGGAAGGGACGGTTTACAGTTTTAATTGCTTGAAACATTAGTAGATTCCGGCAACGATCGGGAACAGGGAAAATCCTTGAACCAAATCTTCCGAGAAAATTTAAAATACATCCTGGCCGTTCTCATCGTGTGGGCAATCACTTTCCCATGGATTCTGAGAAACAAGGACACCATCCTTGCCAAATTCACCCTCGCTTACAATTCGTTTTTTGGTTATCCCAATCCCCGGATTGCGCACCAACTCATCGCCAAAGGGGATGCAGTCCTTGATGGTAGAAAAGAGGGAGGAACAGATATCCTCCAAACCATAGGCCAGTTCTTTAGTTCGGAAGAAAATACCAAAGGCTCCATTTTGCCTTTGGATTTGGCTCTTATGGAAAAAGCCTGTTTGTATTTCCGAAGCAAAGAACATGTGGAAGATCATTTTTTAGAGCTCACCTGGAGAGAAAAAGCCAAAGATTGGGGCTCTCCCCTCTTCCTAAGAATGGCACCTCAAGGAGAACTCACCCTCGGGCCCAATCCCAAAGACTATTGGAATTCTCATATTGAGGCAGTTTTGACTGCTCTTGACTACTACAAACGAGCGTTACGTTTTTCAGGACCAGAACTCCTTGCCCCAAAAAAAATTGAATCCGTTGCATGGGCAAGTTGTCGCCCAAGTGAAATCCTACTCGGTTACAAAACACATATGTTGGAAACAGAAAGTTTTGTTTTAAAGAAATTAACCGAATTAGAAAAAGTCCCAAGTGGACTCAGTGCCGTTCAAAAAAGAACTGTAGTTTTATCTTCCATCAAACGCAGCGATTTTTCTGAAGTTTCTGCAAACGATTATTTAGAATCACTTCTCAGACAAATTTTATTAACAGGAATGAAAAACTTTTCTCCCAGAGAAATGGATGATATTTATGAAAGGATCATTTACTTTGTTGGTGCAGATGAAAGGGAGTATTTAAAATTTAAATTCCGCCGGGCTGAATTGTTTTTTCAACTGGGTAGAGAAGAAGAAACCTATTACAAACGTGCGGCAACTGAATTCAAAGAAGCTGCCAATATCCAACTTGCTTCAGAAATTGAAGATATCAATGTTCCTGCACTTCTCGTTCATGAATTTGAATCGAAAATGAAAGAAGCGGAATCTTATCACAAACTCAAAGAAAATTCCAAAAGTTTGACGATCCTTGATGCCCTAAAACCAAAACTTCGAAATGTCGATGAACGAAGCGTAGGTGGAAAAAAAGACGATATTCTAAAATCATATCATAATTTAACTAGATCCGTCCTTCGCAAACTGGGTCGCTACGAAGAAGCAGATGAAATCCCATTTAACGAATGAAATAAAATATTTTGATTACAATGCCACACACCCACCTTTTGCAGAAATTCTGGAATCCTGCTTGGCAACGTATCTCTCTGAGTTTTACAATCCATCTGGGATCACCAGGTATTCCTTAAAAAACCAAGGAAAAATCGAACAAACAAGAAAGTATTTAGTTACCCTAACGGGAGGTAATGAAAAACAATTTGTTTTTTCTGCCACAGGAACAGAAGCAAACTATTTACTCATCCAAAGTCTACGTGTTTTGTATCCCAACTTAGATTCCTTAATCGTTTCCCCTTTTGAACATTCTAGTATGTATGCGGCCTTAGAATCATATGGTTTTAGCGCTGACTTAATCAAAACTGATCAATCTGGGATCATTGACATTCAAAATTTGGAAAAAAAACTAAAAGAAAATCCAAGGCCTGTGGTTTGCCTTTATGCAGGAAACGAAACTGGGGTCATCCAACCAGCTGAAGAAATTTCAAAACTCACCAAAAAATATGGGCAACTTTTTTATAGTGATCTAATGCAAGGTTTTTGCAAAGTTTACCTCAACTTTTCATTGTTTGATGGTTATACATTTTCTGGCCATAAAATTGGTGCGGGAATGGGTGCCGCTGTTACCTATTTACCAAATGCAGATACAAACTTTCGTGTGTTTGGTGGCGGAAACCAAGAAAATGATCACAGAGCTGGAACAGAAAATACATTTGCCATCGAATGTTTAAATAAAGTTTCAAAATTCCAATTGGAACATTTAGAAGAGAAAAACAAACGACTTCAGTTATATCAATCTATGATCGAAACATCTTTAGAAGAAATGGGTTGTATCATCATTGCAAAAAACTCAAGACGACTTCCGAATACAACTTTTCTCATTTTACCCATCCAAGCCGTAGATTTCTTTTTATTAGGAATGGAAGAAAAAGGAATTTTAGTTTCTACGGGAAGTTCTTGTAAATCCCGAGCAAGAGAAGCCTCAAAATCTCTTCTTCATATGGGCTACACAGAAGAGGAAGCCTTACGTTCTATTCGTATCTCCACTGGATATTTTACAACCAAAGAAGACGTAGAACAGTTGTTATCGAGAGCAAAGGAATTAATCCAAAAATTCCAGTCCATTGAAGTCCCATGAAACTTAGAATTATCGCAAAATATTCCAGAGAAGAATTCGCCGATGGAGAATGTATTTGGGAAGAAAAACAAGACCAATTTGGAACTGTGGAAAAAACAACCAAGTTCTCCGGTAAACTCCTCAGCGAATTTTTAAAAGATTGGGCTCTATTTGTCGAAAGAGTTCTTTCACAAAATCCCACAAATGAAGAATTCTTAGAAAAATTAGGGAAAAAATCGGATAGTCTGGAACAAATTGTTTTTGGGAAAACACTCCCCTTTTGGCGTTATCCCGGATTTCCCGATTCCATCCAACTCCTCATTGATCCTGAATTTTCCCCCATCCCTTGGGAAATTTTACGCACACACAAAGGTTTTTTATTCCAAGACAAAGATTACCGAAGAGGAATCAGAATCGACACAATCCAAAAAGAAAACAAACAAAAAACAAATTCCGTTTTACTTGTTTGTAATCCAGTTAAACCCAACTTAATTGCGACTGTAAAAGAAGAATGTGCGATCCTTTTTCCTATTTTGGAAAAAAAACTAAACTTGAGGATTTTAAAAGAAAATCATTTAACAAGGGTAAGGCTAATTGAAGAAATTGGTTCTGTAAAGTATCTACACTATGCAGGCCATACGGAAAAAAACGGAATTCCACTGGGTGCAAACGACTTTTTATATTCCAAAGAAATAGCAGAACATTCTTTTACCAATTTAGATCTTGTTTTTTTCAACAGCTGTCACTCTTCTTTTGACTCTATCGAACATTCAGGCTTAACCACGAGTTTTTTAAAAGCTGGCGCCAAGGAAGTCATAGGGTTTCTTTTCCCAGTGGAATCTAACTTAGCTAAGAGCATTGGAATCAAATTCTGGGACTCTTTTTTAAAATCAAAAAGTTCCCACAAATCCTTAGCAAAAATTAGAAAAACATTATATAATGGAACTTCAAAAGAGATCATAACGGCAATTAGCTTAGTCCATTTTTCAACACAAATACCCAAACGTAAGTTTGGTCAAATTGCGGGCATAACGTTTGTTTTATTGTTTTTATTTTTTTGTATTGTTTTTTTAGGTAAAAAGAAGGAGCCTATCAAGGTAGAGAGTTTTGAAATCCAAAATACGCCCAAGGTAGAATCTAAAAAACCAAAAGAAGATATTGCCGCTGCCAAGGATCCGATTTTACTTCAAATCTCTCATTTAAAAAATTCAGAATTCCGCAAAATGGCTCTTCAGTTTTTAAACACCAAACATGAATTTTTAGATGATTCTCAAAAAAGAGAACTATTAGAATCCATTTTATCAAACGGTACCTCTGAAGAAAAAATGTATTATGAGTTCAAAACCAGGAGCGGATTTTGAAAGAATTCAGAAACATTCTCATCATACTTTTTTTTTCCAGTTTTCCAATCCATGCGCAATGGTTCCCAAAATCAAAATCTTTTGAGGATGTATGGACTTCCTATTATTTAAAGCAAAATCTATTTAGCCAAGCCTATGGCATTCAAACAAGGGACTTGATTCGTCAAACAACGGAAGCAGAAGAGGAAGATTTTTCTTTTTACTGGAAATCATGTCACCAACCGGAGATTAAAGACTTAACACAGATTTTACGTTATATTTCTTTTTATGATGCGATTCTGACAGTAAGACAATGTGTTACAGCAAACAAAGAAGAACAAATCCAAATTGAAAAACAAACAAAGAAAAAAATCTTCGATTTAATTGTTTTGCCAAAATTTGAAATTTTAGAATCCGAAATAACAAACGAAGAACTCATCCCCCTTGTAGATGAACTAAAAAAAGAATGGGAAAAAACAATTTACGTATTTTCAAATTTTTATAAATCTCACGAAGTTTTATTCTTAGGAAAAGAAAGAGAATACACTTTAGCCATTAATCGCATATTATATTCCGATATGCCAGAGGGCAGAAGGAAAACTTTAATTTTAAAACTTCTGCAAGATATGAAACAACAGAACAAAAGCACCTATCAGTTATTTTATTATTCAAAACAGAACCCTTGGGCAGCTTCTAACTTAAACGAAGAAAATTACGAATCCAAAAAATTCTACTTATCCTTGATTGAAGAATGGAAAGTTGACCCAGATTTTGATCCAAACCAAATTAGTTCTCTAAAGGATTTCCAATTTTGTTTAGAAGAAATTCCTAATTCCAATCAGAAGATTCGAATATTAGGATTTTTTGGTTTTTTTAGTGATTATGGAAGGTTCACAACAAAAGACCAGACTTCTTTTTCACAAACGAACCAAACTCGAATTCGTTATATCAGACATTCCTTATTTCATTCACATCATTTCCAAAAAAGATTAGAAAATATACTGATATCTTGCAAAAATTCCGTCCAATCGGTGAAAGAAATATGAGTGATGAAATTCGAAAGTTAATCGATAACTGCCTACTCGGAAAGAGTTCTGCATGGCAGGAGTTGATTCGAAGGTTCCACAGGCTCATCATTGGGACTTGTGCGCATTACGTTCCAAGAGAAGAAGTCACAGACACTTCCCAACAAGTGTATCTCAAACTCACAGAAAACGATTACCACCTCCTGCGAAAGTTCAAAGGGGATAGTTTACCTGCATTTATTATCTATTTAAGTGAAATTTCTAAAAATATCAGTATGTCTCAGACAAGATCCATTCGTCGGTATGAATATCGAGAGGGAATTTCTTTGGATTTGAGTATCGATATTTTAGATGATCGGCAAAACCAGGAAGATGTCTATTTTGCTTGGGAAGAAAAACGCGAGTTTTACGATCTCATTGAAGGTTTGGATGATGCTCATAAAGAAATTCTCATCCTGAGGCTAAAAGGTTACAAGTTTAAAGAAATTGCGGAAATCCTCGATGTTCCCCTAGGGACTGTCCTTGCCCGGGCCAACCGAGCCAAAGAAAAGATAAAAAAAATCCTGACAAAGGAAATAAAGCCGTAGCGGGGGGAAATAAATACAATGGAACCAAAAGATCCGAATGAATTTATGAACCGACTCAAATTAAAAGAAGCCCTTTACCTCATGTCCCAAGGGGAAGATGCGGACTCATCCACGGTCGATTGGATCTTGGATACCGTTCTTCCGAACAAGGGTTCCAGCATACAGATTTACCTTCAATTTGTGAAAGACCAATTGAAACTTCTCACAAGTGACGAGGGAGGTATCAATTTAGTAACTCCGGAATTGGCCTTTCGGGGAACGGGAAATTCTAGCGGGGCTTTCCGAGTCCACAGACAGGTGGGAGGAAGGGATTTGGATTTTGTCTTCCAACCCAATGCCGAAAAAAACCAGGTTTTCCTTTCGGTAGAAGGAACCAACTGCGACCGACTTTCTGCAAAATTGTTTTTAGATGGAGCCCCTGTCGAGACCTTACCGAAACTCGGGTCTCAGTCCATGTTTGATTCCCCAATTACTCTAGATTCCAGTCCTGAGCTTGCGATTTTTGAATCAGGAAAGGAAATTGGTCGTTATCATTTTATGTTACAATCATAATTTTTTTTGTGAACATGCAATAAAGGGAGAGGCCCAGGGCATTGATGAATTGAGAAAACGTTCCTAATTTTTTGGAACCACTTTCTTTTCCAAACTAGTTCACTTCAAAATCCCGACGAAGGTCGGGATTTTTTTTATGCGTTCACTCGGAAATAAATCACATCTCCATCTTGGACTATGTATTCCTTACCTTCGACACGGAGTTTGCCCTCATCTTTCACTTTGGTGGCATCACCTGTTCTGTCGATGTCTTCATAACGCATGACCTCAGCCCGGATGTATCCTTTTTCAAAATCGGAATGGATGACACTGGCAGCCACTGGCCCCGTGCTCCCTTGGTGGGTGGTCCAAGCGCGAACCTCTTCTACTCCTGCAGTAAAGAAAGTCAAAAGTCCAAGAAGTTTATAGGAAGCACGGATCATTCGTGATAAACCCGATTCCTTTTCACCAATTTCTTCTAAAAAAGCCAATTGGTCTTCTTTTTCTAATCCGGAGATTTCTTCCTCAAAACGACCACATAACACAACGACAGGTGCATTTTCTTTGGAAGCAAAATCGATGATGGTTTTGACAAGTGGATTTTCGCTGGTTTTGACATCGGAATCTAAAATATTAGCAACATATAACACTGGTTTAATGGTGATTAAATTAAATTTTTTAGCAATTTTCTTTTCTTCTTCACCCAGTTCCACTGTAGAAGCACGATTTCCTTTTTTTAAGGCATCTAAAATTTTATCCATAACAGATAGAATTTCTGCTGCTTCTTTGTTCCCGGTTTTGGCAGTTTTTGCAACACGTTGTTGTTGTTTTTCCAAACTATCCAAATCGGCTAAAATTAATTCGTAATTGATGACAGTGATGTCTTCGATGGGATCTACTTTCCCATGAACATGTGTTATGTTTTCATCTTGAAAAGCACGAACTACATGACAAATTGCATCCACTTCGCGGATATGCGATAAAAACTGATTTCCAAGTCCTTCCCCTTGGCTTGCCCCTTTCACAAGACCTGCGATGTCCACAAATTCAATCATGGTGGGAACCGTACGTTTTGGTTTGTATACTTCCGCCAAACGGTTCAGTCTTTCGTCCGGGACTTCCACAACTCCAGTATTGGGTTCGATGGTACAAAACGGATAGTTGGCAGCTTGGGCTCCTGCCTTCGTGAGTGCATTAAAAATAGTCGACTTACCGACGTTCGGGAGACCTACAATTCCACAATTCAAAGCCATAGGGATAGGTTTTTACCGAGAGACGGTAAGACAAGGAAAATTGCTTCCTTAGTTTTGAAATCCTGTCTCTAGATAGACAGAAGTAAGATAAAAAATAGAACTAAGGATAAGGGTAAGATAGACCACAGTGTAAATTTTACCAATCCGTTTCCAAGGATATCGATCAAACAAATAAAGTTCTCGGATGATGAGTTCTGGGGAGGGGTCGGATGGTAGAATGTCTTCTCGTCCTGCCTTTCTCCAAACGAACTGACGTTCTTCTTTTCCTAGTTGGAAAAAAGGAGCAGAGGAACCTTCTGTAAAAACATCCAAAAGTATAGTCGGGATTTCAAAGTATTTGAAGGTGATGATCCCCGAAAAACTGGTGAGAATGGCAAGGTAATTAATCACCACAATGAGTGGACTTGCCGTATAACTAGAGCTAAAGAGTAAATACAAATAAATAACGAGAAATCCAATCGAAACGTATTTGGCAATTCGAGAAAGGATTTTGTATAATTTTTGTTCTTGGATAAAATGGTGAAAAACTTCGTGTTTCATTTTGGTTTGAATCTAAAGAGAAAGTGATTTCCCCATTCGATTTGAAAATTCTAAAGGAATCTCTGTCTCCACCCACTGTTTTTTTCCCTGGAAGTCGGTAAAGCACAATCGAAAGGAATGAAGATACATTCTTTCTTCTTTCTTTGACTGGGTTGTTAAAGAATACACAGGATCACCTAAAACAGGAAAACCCAACTCACGAAGCATAACACGAATTTGGTGCCGCCTCCCTGTTAATATTTTTGCCATCCCAAAAGAAATATTTTCCTTCTGGTGACTCAAAAGAATACGAAATTCTGTAATGGCTTTTTTTCCCCCACTCCTCACCACCTTTACTTCTTTATTTCCATCTTTTAGAAAACATTCAAACCGTTTCTCTTTCCAATCGGGAATGCCAAAACATAAAAAAATATATTCTTTTTCTGCTTCTTTTAATAAGGAATCGATTTCTTTATTTTTACTTTGGGTTTTTCCAAGGAGCACAATCCCACTCGTTCCCAAATCCAAACGGTTGGCAGTGCGTAGTTCCGTGAGGCCAAGTTTTGTTGCCAGTGACCTTGTAAAATCTATTCGGTTTGGATCTTTGGTTTCATGTACAGGAATTCCTGCTGGTTTTTCTGCTAACAAAAACTCATCGCATTCAAAAAGAATGTTGGTTGTGAGCCCAAAACCAATCGGAATTTGTTTAAGTGGAGACTTCAATCCAAAGACCACTAAGACTGCGAATGTTGATCACTCCCGTCCGAAATAGTAGGTACTGCCCTTTGATTCCTACGAGAGTATCGGTGATGGGAGTTTCTTTTGTGAGTTTGAGAGATTTGATTTTTTCAGGATACGTTTCAATGGGATAGTTGATTGTTGTTACACCAACACTTAAATCCAACCGGTTCCAAACCAGTTTGGTTCTGGTATTTGGAGGAGATAGGAATTCATTTTTTTCCAAATGGTTGAGGAATTTATTTGCCTCTTTCACCAAATCCATATCAGGTGGATCGCCCGCCACCATTTTTTGCCAAGTGGTTTTATCAGGCAAAAACTGACTCAAATAATGTTCTAAAATTCCAGCATCCCTTCGAGATGTTACTTCCAAAATGGGAATTCCATACTTGGCCCCCTGGTCCACCCAACGGTTGGACACTGGATTTTCTTTTGTGATCCCCACTTTTAATCCACTGGAGTTAGCAAAATACACAGTATGTTTTTTAAAACAATTGGTTTGCCCCCAGTCTGGTTCCCGACAAGTGCCTTTGTGAAAATGACAGGTTTCTGGCCTTAGAATACAAAGATCGTTTTCTGCGAGGTTTGTAAAACAAGTGAAACAATATCCTTGGCTAAATGACTTTTTCGTTTTTTTCCCACAATGCAAACATCGAATTTCATCATTTGTAGAAAGTGTAATTTTTTTCCCAATCCAAGATTCTACAGGGTTTTCGGAAGTGGACTCTTTAGCAGTTAAATCTTTTTTATCCGCCTCATTGTAGTTCGCTGTCTCCCAAAAATAAGAAACAGGGGAGATTCCCTTGTGTGACATTTTCCGAACATACCCTTGGATCTTTGGCATAAATTTTAAAAACTAAACTCCTTTACATCTTCTGGAAAATAATCTTTGTTTACGTTTACAAAAAGTAAACCAACGAGGCTCGGCTCTGTGAGTGAAAGATCCCATTTGAATATAACAAGAGTTTGCCTGTACAAATAATGAGAAATTTGTCCTTTGGGCCCGTAAAAAAGTTTGAGTTGGTCTTCACCTTCCCCAAGGAAAACCACCTTTCCATTTAAGTTTGGGGATTTTTGTTTGATACGTTTGATGGTAATCTTTCCACCAGGATAGATATCTTCTGGATCAGATCCTTCCGTGGCCTCTCCATCATTTGTTGCGGAACTGGGAGCCACTTCCAATGTTGTACCTTCGTAATCCAAATAATTGCAAGGGAAGTCCCCTGGCATACTTGGAAAATTTTCCGAACAAGAAGTATATACCGATTCCTTCTCTTCACCCTCCCCATAAGAAACAAGGAGAGTGGAACGGATTGTGGCATAAGCAACCGACTTCAAAACTTTAGCAGTTTTGTTTTTGGGAACAGAAACAAATTCCCTTTCGGAAGCAGATAAAGTAAAAACAAAAAGTAAAATAAAAAATAGAAGGAAAAGTCGTTTCATCATTACCTCAATACAACAAATAAGGAGCGATTTTTTTACGTTCCGATTCTTCTTCTGCTAAATAAGTATTATGGAAATCACTAAAAGATTTTCCTTCATTGATCGAAGTGCGGAAATGTTCATTCCCCCAAAGTTGGTCTACCCAATGGTTTGCCGAACCTTTACTCCATTTAAAATCATTTGGATAGGTTTCTTTCATGAGCCGGATCAAATCATAAGCCAATTGGATGGGATCATAATCGGGACGAACTAAATTCATACGAAGTCCTGAACAAATTTTTCCTTTATGGGGACCAAAGGTTGGTTTGAAATAAACAGGAGAAAAATAATAAGATTTGTTTCCGAGACTCGCCAGTTTATTTGCAAGCTCTTCTGGGTTTGTCATCCAAGGAGCTCCAAAATAAACAAAGGGAGCTTGGGTCCCTCGGCCCACAGACACATTCACACCTTCGAGTAATACCAAAGAAAGGTAATTTCTCGCAGAGTCCACCATAGGTAAGTTTGGTGAGGGAGTGGTCCAAGGAATTCCTGTATCTTCAAAATACATTCCTCGTTTATAACCTTCAACCGGAACGACCATCACATCCACACTGTCTTTTAAATATTCTTTATTATAAAACCTTGTGGCCTCACCAACCGTCATCCCAGTGATGAGTAGCGATGGAAACTCACCAGCAAAATTCAAATTTCTTGGATTCATTTTTTCACCCATCGGCGGAAGGTGCATGGCAACATGAATATGATCGAGAACTATCAGTTTTGTTTTTGTATTCTTCATCGCATCCATCAGTCTTTTTAATACACTTAAGTATGTATAACAACGCATTCCTACATCTTGGACATCAAAAACAACATAATCCACTTCCCGAACAAGATCTCTTAATTCAGAATCTTTGATTCGATAGATATGATACAAAGGTCGATTGAAAGTAGAATCCATTGTAACAGGTGTTTGGCTAAACTCTTCTTCTAAACCAAGGAACCCATGTTCAAGACCAATCAAATGTTCCAGAGTGATTTTATGTTTTTCTAAAGAAGTGATGATTTTTTTAGGACTTGTTCCAATCCCCGAAGGATTCGTGGCAAGCATCAATTTTTTTCCAGCCATGGTGGGGAGGACTTTTTCATAAAAAATGTCCTGGGAAATCCGCAACTTGGAATCATTCGGATGGACACGAAATTGGGGAACTGTGTTCCCGTGGCATGCAAGGACTAGAAAGCAGAGAGAAAACCTAAAAAAGTAATTGGTCATGTAAGTATATGTTTCTATAATATAGCAAATCTTCAAGGAGAAATGTCCTTCATGTTCAACCGACTTCGTTTGGCTCCCTTAACCGGAGTTCTCATCCTTACTATTTTGGCATGTGCCGGATCCAATTCAGCCCAGAAACAACCTACGCTGCCAGACAATGTGGTAACAGCGATGGGAGAGGCACCAATTTACCAAGGAGACTTGGCTCTTGCACGAAACAAAGCATTGAAAGATGCCAAACTCAATGCCATACGCAAACTTGTAGGGGAACAAATTACAGAAAAATCGGGAGTATCCGATGGCCAGTCCCTAGGCTCCAAACTCTATGGGAAAACTGATAGTTTTGTAAAAAAATACGATATCATTAGCGAAGAACAATGGAAATTGGACACCCAAGACATGATCCGTTTGAATGTCCGTTGTGAAGTGGAAGCAACCAAACTTTCCACAGCAGTGGATGCCCTCCTCGATGATGTAGGAAATCCAAGAATTGCTGTCCTTGTCCAAACTGTTGTGAATGGAAAGTCCTATCCGATTGGATCAGCAACAAACATTGCCGAAGCAGAACTCATTGAAAAACTCCGCACCAAAGGAAACAAAGTTGTCGATAGTTCGCAACTCACTGCACTACTCAAAAAAAATCCAAGCCTTGCCAAACTCGACCTCACCTCTGTGGAAGAAGGAAGCCCTCTTCTCACACTGGCACAAGATTCTGGTGCCGAGGTTTTGATTGTTGCCAAAGTCTCAACCACCGACCAAAAACCAGTGGTTTTGCCTGGTGGGAAAAAAACAGATTTTTTAAGTTCGGCAGCCACTGGCCCTTATCGCATCATCCAACTTTGGGGTGATGGAAAAATATTTGGTTCGGGAAGTTTGGAAGGACGCGGTGCAGATATCACCCAAGAAGTTTCCAGAGAACAAGCAGTCAAAGATTGGGCTAATCTTGTTTCCGGAAAAGTGGGAAAACAAATCAAAGACGAGTGGTTCAAACTCACAGAACAAAACACTGTCATCCTAAAATTCAAAGGACTTGGATTGGAAGATGCCATCAATTTCAAAAACGATTTGATGGAATACACTTCAGTCAAACAAATCAATGACCGCAAAACAGAAATGAATGGTTCGGAATGGGAGCTGACATATCCTGGAAAAGAATCTATGTTTGCTGAAGAGTTAATGTATAAAAAAGATTCTAGTTTTCGTTTTTTAAGTAGCAAAACATTAAGCATCAACAGCTCCAAACGCGGGGTTGTGGAAGTAGAATTTAGAAACAAATAGTTTACAGTAATTATGATCCTGCAGAGAGAAAGGAACTAATCTCTGTGGGATCAAATGGTTTGGAAAAATACCGAGCCACTTTTTTTTCAATGATTGCCGTTTGGATTTCCGGAGTCAGATCATAACCCGTTAAAATACAATAAGTGATATTGGGCCGAATGTTTTTGGCTTCAGTGATAAATTCTAATCCGTTCATTTCTGGCATCCGCATATCGCTAATCACAAACTGCACATCCAAATTTTCGCTAAGTTCTTCTATTGCTTCCTTCCCGGATTTTGCGACGATTACTTCAAACTCATTTTTAAAATAGTCACGAAATAAATACAAGTTGAGTATTTCATCATCTACATAGAGTAACTTACGTTTGGTTTTTGTATCGTTCATTTTGGTTTAGGGAGTTTGATCAAAAACTTTGTTCCCTTTCTCCATTCGGATTCTATCTCAATCAAACCATTATGATCTTTGATAATTTTGTATGCAATGGAAAGTCCAAGACCAACACCTTTTCCTGGTTCTTTGGTAGTAAAAAAAGGATTTCGAATGAGGTTTAAGTGTTCATCACGGATACCCACTCCTGAATCGGTAATGACCATGATGGCATATGGACCTTCTTCAAAGGATTGGATTCCCAAAATACCGGAATCTCCCTCCATGGCTTGGATGGCATTTGTCAGTACATTCAATAATACTTGGTGGATTTTTCCTGAATTTCCTTGGACAAGGAGAGGTTGTGAAGTTAAATCCTTTTGGACCTTAATTCGATCCCGAAGCGAATGAGTTAACATCGCAAGGCAGTTTTCTAAAATCTCGTTCAAATCAAAACGTTCATCAAAAGAATCGCCGCTGCGAGTGAATTGGTTAAGGCCTTTGACAATACGAGAAGTACGATCAACCCCTTCTTTAATGGCATCTAAGTATAATTTTGTTTTTTCAGATTCTAATCCGGATCCTTCTAAAATCTCACGAACCCCAAAATATCCACCTAAAATGAAGTTAAGAGGATTGTTGATTTCATGGGCAATCCCAGCTGACAAAAGTCCAAGGCTTGCCATTTTTTCTGATTCGATGAGTTGGTTTTGCCTTTCCCTCAGCTCATCTAACGTTTGTTTTAGTTCACCAGTCCGTTTGTCAACCAAAGATTCTAATTCATGGTTGTTCTGTTCCAAACGATTTTCATACTCGGATCTTTCTAATTCAGCGGCAATCCTTCCAGAAAATATTTGAAACAAAGTTAAAATTTGGTCTTTGTTTTGGATTTCCGTTTCAAATAAACCAACAATCAGTCCCATCACTTCTTTTTTGGAATTGAGTAAAGGGGAACCAATGTATCCTTCGATTTTCATTTCGATGAGAAGTTGGTCACCCGGAAAAACTTTTTGAACTTCTGTGGGATAATAACATACCGAATTATCAAACACTTCCGCACAAGGTGTATCTTTCAAAGAATAAGCCATGTTTTCTGCGATCTGGCCTTTTGCGACAAGGGTAATGGTTTTCGATTCGTATTTTTCCTTATCGAAGATGGCAATAAAAGTATAATCTGCCCCAATTGTGGAAGCTAATTTGAGTGTAAGCCTATCTAAAAACTCGTTTCCAAAGGTATTGGAAACGGCTTCGATGATGTCGGAAAGAAGTTCACCTTGGATCATGGAAATTTATTTCGATAAGACCATAAAAGGGAATCCTTCGTCAATCGAAATCAAGGAACCGGCGAATCGCTGACAAGAGGGAGGACTGTTTTTTTAACATCCAAAAGTGGTCCTAATTCATAGATGGATTCGTATCCATAAGCTTTGAGAGAGTTATATGTAGAAAGGTTGAGAGAAGCTGCAGGACTTTTTGCGGCAAAGGCTTCCTGGTTTCCTTCAAAGTTGTTATTGCAATAGATTAAGATTTTAGATTTTTTTTCCGGTATCACTTCTGCCAAAGACTCTTTTGTAAATTCGGTAAAGGGAAGGTTTTTGGCTCCTTTGATGTGCAGAAGATGAAACCGATTTTCACTACGAGCATCCAATAACACAACACCCTCTTCCGACATTAATTTCAAAAACTGATCTTCTGTTAGGCGGTGAGTTTCTCTTTCTCCTTCGGATCGATTGACAATTCGTTTGAACTCAGTGTAATCAATGAGTTTGTTTTCTATTGGGACTGGTTTCGATTTTGTTTTTTTCTTTTTGGAAGATTCCGAAAACATTGGGATTGTTACCAATACGAGTAAAATCAATACAACCTGCTTCATGACAAGTCTCCTTTCCAAAATCGATGGTAGTATGATTCTATCCTCGGATGCGAGAAACATAAAACCTTTTTTCGACTTGCCAGGGAAAATCCAAGAATTGTGATACTGGAATGAGCACATTGAGAGCAATTATCAAAACAAATAAAGGCGAAATTCGCATCGATTTGTTTCCAGACAAAACACCAAATACGGTAGCCAACTTCGTAAACTTAGCCCAAAGGAATTTTTACAATGGACTTAAATTCCACCGAGTGATTGCGGATTTTATGATCCAAGGTGGTTGCCCCCAAGGAACAGGAACTGGGGGACCAGGTTATAAGTTCAGAGATGAGTTCGATTCTAGTTTAAAACACAACAAACCAGGTATCCTTTCTATGGCAAATGCAGGTCCAGGAACCAATGGCAGTCAATTTTTTATCACTCATGTTCCAACACCTTGGCTTGATGGAAAACATTCTGTGTTTGGTGCTGTAGTGGACGAGACAGACCAAAAAGTGGTGAATACAATCCAACAAGGTGATGTGATGGAATCAGTGACCATTGAAGGAGATCCAAGTTCGGTTCTTGCGGTCGCAAAACCATTTTTGGACGAGTGGAACCAAATTCTGGATTCTAAAAAATAAGAATTGATTCTTCCCACTGCCTTCAAAAGTCTAAAGATTATGAAGGCAAAAGGAAAACAAAAACAAGTCACCCAAATCAAAGCGGCTTCTAGAATGATTTTTTCTATGAAACCAACAAAAGTAAAACCATCAAAAAAACTCTATTCTCGAAAGAAAAAAGAAGATCATTCGGGAATAGAGTTTCTGATTTCTCTTTTTTCTTAATCATAAAACTCACCTTTCCATTTCACTCCAAGGATCCCTTTCCAACTCATCTTCCTTTCCCAAGTCCACAAGCATCAACCTTTCTAACTCTGCGTTTCTTTGTTTCGCAAGACTCATATATTGGACTCTGTCCTGTCTTAATTCAAAAAGTTCATGAAAGGTTTCATCATCATGTTTCAAAAACAAATTTTTTGCCTTTTCTGCCGTATGAGCCCTAGTTCCGAGTAACTTAAGTACATCTTTACCCATTTGCACTGCGGTTTCTCTTGTCTCTCGATAAATAAAAGACACTCCCATTTCCTTTAAATCATAGGCCTCTTCTCTATCTCCAGCCCTAGCAACGATTTTGATATTTGGGTAGTGTTGGCTCACATTACGAATGAGTTCTGCTTGTTTTTCTGGATTGTCCAATGCAGCCACAAGAATCTTTGTATGTTCTAATCCAGCTGATTCTAATAACTCTAACCTAGTGGCATCTCCAAAATACACTTTAAATCCAAATCGACCAAGCATCTCCACTCTGTCGGCATCAAAATCTAAAATGGTAATGGGAACCCCATTGGAACGAAGGAAACGTCCTAACATATTTCCAAACCGACCAAACCCACAAATAATGACTGGGTTTTCTTGTTTATGAATGTCTTGTTCTGTTTGTTTTTTGGGAATTTTTGATTCTAAAAATCCAAATATCGTTTTTTCATATAACAAAAGAAGTACGGGAGTGAGAGCCATACTCACAGCAACACAAGCAACTAAAATGACAATGGTTTGTTCATCTAAAATCCCAAGTCCTTCTGAATAACCAAACAATACAAAAGAAAATTCACCCACTTGAGAGAGTGCCAAAGAAAAATAAAGATTTTGGTCCAAAGGAAGACGAAAAACAAATCCTAGAAAAAATAAAACCAATGCTTTCAGAAAAATAATTCCAAAAACAATTCCGAGAACTTTCGTCGGACTTTCCATCACAACAGGAATTTCCATAGAAGCACCCACACTCAGAAAAAACAATCCAAGCAATAGCCCTTTGAATGGTTCAATATTACTTTCTAACTCATGACGAAATTCGCTACTCGCAAGAACCACTCCACCAAGGAAAGTACCAAGAGCCGCCGAAACTCCAATTGCTCCCATTAACAAAGAGATGGCGATTACGAGTAATAAGCTCGCACCAGTGAAAATTTCACGGCTTCCCGATTTTGCCAAAATTCGAAACACAGGTTTTAATAGATATTTACCAACCAAAATGATTCCAATCACAACAGAAAATACGACCAATGTTTTTGCATACCCTGGTAAATGTTCAATTAAGGAATGGTGTTGTGACGATGTTACTTCATTTGTTTCACTTAACATAGGGAAGATGGCAAGGATCGGAATGACGGCCATATCTTGAAATAGCAAAACAGAAAATGCAGCTTGGCCGGAGAGTGTTTTCATTAGGCCTTTTTCTTTCAAAGTTTGTAAAACAATGGCTGTTGAAGATAAAGACATGATGAGACCAAGGGCAAGTGAGGGTTTCCACAAAAAACCAAATCCATAACAAAACATGGCAGTTAGGGCCGTTGTGATGATGATTTGTAATCCACCAAGCCCAAGTAACCAAATTTTTAATTTCCAAAGAAGGTCTAATTCTAATTCCAAACCGATGGCAAAAAGCATCATCACCACACCAAATTCGGCAAAGTGTAACATGTCCTTACCTTCTGTCCCAACAAAACCAAAAACAAAAGGACCAATGACAATACCGGCAATTAAATAACCGAGTACAGAACCAAGCCCAAGTCGGTTGGCAATCGGAACCACAATGATGGCACTTGTAAGGTAGATCAAAGCTTGGATAAAAAAACTAACTTCATTCATTTGATTCACCTAACAATTGATTAACGAACATGGAATACCGATTGGATTCTTTTTGAAGATCCAACTCAGTCAACTGGAAAGTTCCTTGGACTAAAAAGGGAGGCAAATAGTCCATTTGGCAAAGTTCTGCCGTACGACGAAAGGGCAGAAGGAATTCCTCTGTTTCGTAACCGTGGAATCCGTGTTTTGAATAAGCATCTTTAGAACCGCCAGTTGTAATGACTTGGATCCATTTTTTTCCAGACAAATGAGATCCATTGGTTCCGTATGCCCAACCATCCTCAAGGACCAGATCCATCCATAATTTCATCAAAGGTGGGCAACTGTACCAATACAACGGATGTTGAAAAATGATGATTTGATGGTTTGTTATTAGATTTTGTTCCGCCTTTACGTTGATTGAAAAATTAGGATATTCTTCATATAAATCATGTAAGGTGATGTTTTCTGATACCGGCAACGAATCCAAAAGGAGTTGATTGGCCTTGGACTTCTCAAGAGTGGGATGGACAAGCAAAATCAAAATTTTGGGCATACGAGACAAATTCACAAAATGAAAGAATCGGTAAAACTTTAAAAAATTTACCGACAGTCTTTAGTTGTAAATTTATTCTATTTCATCGTTATGGGTAAATAAGGCTCCCGATTCGTAGAGGCGTTTGAATAAATCATTTGGGATTTTTGAACTTTGTACATCTGCAAATTCAGGCAAAAAACCTTTTACTAAATACAAGGGAATATTGGTTCCCCCTCTCAATGAAAGAGAACCACGAGGTTCACAATCAAAATACGATTTTACCTCTTCATACACTTGGAAAGAAATATTTAACTCGCCAACTACCCCAGAATTTTCCAAACGACTTGCCGTTTTGACAGTATCCCCCCAAACATCATAAACAAATTTATCTGTACCCACGACACCGGCGACAAGAGGCCCCGAATGAATTCCCAAACGGATCTCCCAAAAGTCCCTCCCCCTTAAAGACTGAACCTGTTTTTGTTCGGCCATATAAGACTGAAATGATAAACCACATAATACGGAATCAACAGCATTGGTTCTATTTTGATTTGGAATTCCACCGACAGCCATGTAGCTATCCCCTATACTTTTTATTTTTTCCAATCGATATTCTTTACAGAGACGATCAAACTCACGAAAGATTGTATCCAATTCGTAAACGAGTTCTTCTGCATTCATTTTCTCTGCAATTTTTGTGAACCCGGCCATATCACAAAACAGTACAGAAGTAAATTCATATAACCGAGGGATTACACGGCCTTCTTTTTTTAATTCAACGGCAATGGGTTCCGGTAATATATTTAGTAGTAATGTTTCCGATTTTTTCCTTTCCACATTTAGGTTTCGTCTCAGAATAAAAACCATGATCCCGATCAGGATTTGGATAAAAATAAATTTACCACCCGCATCCAAATACAAATCAGAATCCGTTCCATAACTTGTGACCCATTCGTGATGAAAAAACTCGACGATATACAAAGTGACTGGCAATAAAACATAAATCGAAGAAACGATGAATACATTCTGATCTCGAATTAAAAAAAGTGCGATCACAAATGCAGGTATTAGATAATAGTGGTTCCCTCCCAAAGAACCGCCGCTATACAACCACATTGCTGATAAATAAAAAAGAATTGTTAAATGAAAAGGCCAGTATAAAGAAAAATAAATACTTTTGACACGGCTCAAATAATACATGGCGAACATCAGTATCCCTGAACCAAAATTCAATGCCATAAGAACTAAAGAATTTTCTAAACGAATCACTCGCAAAGCCACCACTAAATTAAGGATCGCAGTAACTAAGGAAACTGTATTAAACAATCGATGTTCGAGAGAATGTTTTCTAGGATCTCCGAGGAAGAAGTATATCCATTTCATTGTAATTGATTAGTATCACCTTAAAAACCTATCGAATTCAACCTTTTTTCAAAATGATTCTTTTTGATTTTGAAGATTTCCAATGTTTTTCTTGCATAAAATTCTAGTTAAATGATTCTTGGTGGATTCCAATGAGACCTGTAATAAAAGAATATTCATTTGACTGAATCATATTCTGAAAGAGTTCCCTTGAGAAAAATTCTTCCTTCTGAATTAAAATCAATCCATCACTAAATTCTCAAGCAAATAGGAAAGAACTGCTAGTTCCAAGCCAATATGCAAATGCGAAAAAAAGGAATCCAATTGAAACTTAATTTCAAATTATCTCTATTCATAGTGGGAAATCTATTGCTAACAGGTTCGCTTTTTCCCGAAACAATCATTTTAAAAACTGGAAAAACATTTTTTGGAAAAGTCATCGAACAAAATAGAGAATTTTTAAAAATAAAAGAAAATAATGGAAACGTTCTACAATTTCAAAAAAACGAAATTTTAAAAGTCACCTACAAAGATTTAAATACCAAAGAAATCAAACAAATCATCGATATCGAAACAAAAAAAAATCAATCATCCTCCAATCAAGTTACAGAAACAAATGAGGAGTCTGATCTAGATACGAAAAAACAAAATCAAACTTTTCTATCCAGTGAAATGTCATCTCCCGTGATTCCAAAAAAGATTCGATGGGAAGTTATAGGACGTTCGGCGATCGTGCCAGGATGGGGACAATACCATTGGAATGAACCTGTTAGGGGCTCTTTGTATCTAATTGCGTTTTTAGGTGCGGCCGTCCATTACAACCAAGCCTGGAATCTCCACAAGGAAGCTAAGTCGGAATACCAGAACGATTTTCGTTCCTTGGTAATTTTTACTTCAGGAGGTAGTGGATTTGTTCTGAACCTCATCGATAAAAATAATCTTGCTTCCGATTATCGCAGAACAGGGAACAATTTAAATACTGCCTCCGATATTCTCATTGGTGTATTACTCATCAATTTGATCGATTCTATGTTGTATCGTGCTGATAAAAATGTTAGTTCATTTACATCGAATGGTAAAAGACCAGGTTTTTATGTAAATGCTGGTATGACACAAACGAGTAGGTTCGATCTTGATTCTATGGACCAAAAATTCGCGCCAGGAAGTGTAGAATATAAACTTGGTTACACTTGGGTATTTTAACAATGAATCACTTTAAACGATTTCGAAATGTGTCTCTTTATAACGTTGTTTTTATTTTCTTCCTTATTTTTTTTCTCCATTGTCGAGTGAATCCAAATCCAAAAGGCAGTCTTTTAGATCCCCTAAGCCAAGAAGGGATTATACCTTCCCTCCTCTTAAATGATTTCATCAACAATGTATCCATTCGGAATTGGACTACCTTCGTTTCTTCTCCGTTCGGAACTACAGATCCGACTGATTCCGTGGTATTTGACCAAATTAGTCCAACAATCTATGCAATCTATATTAGAAATTCAAACTTACAAACAGGTCTCTATTCCATTACGGGCGGAACCACCTACTCCCAGTTAGGTGTTTTAATTAACAATACCAATACAAATATTTTTGGAGCATTTACAGGTCGATTTCAATTATCGAATTACAATTCGTTAGACAATGGATTAAATTGGAATTCAAGTGTGACGATCCCAGGTTTTTGTATGGTGAAATACAGTGGTACAAGTGCTTATATATTGGGAGATGGTTTTGTCAACAGAACCACTGATTCTGGAGTTTCCACTAATACACTTACCTCTTCCCCCGCATATCCTTCTCGCACATCTGGGTCCTGCCTGTTTGCAAATGGAAAAGCCTATTTACTCGGTGGGAAAAATGGATCTGGTTATTTATTTGATTTTTGGGAGTCAACAGACGGAATCAATTGGGCTCTCATCACAGAAAGAGTTAAACAAACATCAGGTGGTGGGATCAATCGTCCATGTAACAACATCCAAAATTCAAATGATATCAGCGTTCTTGGGTTAGTTTACTCAACTGTTACAACATACAAATTTTACGTCATCTTTAACAACTTGAGTCTTTTACAAAGTAATGATGGGAAAACATGGACATGTTCCAATCCAAATATCAATTTTTACTCTGGATTCAATTCCATTGCCAACAGGGCGGTTTTGATTGGAAAAAGACTTTATGTCTATGGACAACCAGAAAATGCGTATACCGATTTGGAATGACAATCCAACCAGTTGTGGAACAGGCAAAGTGGGATGACCCCAATCACTATTATCATTATAAGTGAAACAATAAAAAAGCCCCTTCCCGAAGTGTCCTTCGAAAAGAGGCAACCGTCTTAAGGCAACTCTTGCCTTACTACAACTTAAGTGTTATTCAAAAGTCGTAATACAGAATTTGGCCGAAGACTGGCTTGCGCTAGCATTGCCGTACCGCTTTGCACGAGAATTTGTTTCGTCGTGAGCGCTACCATTTCTTCCGCCATATCTGCGTCCCTAATCCTTGATTCGGATGCTTGCATATTTTCGTATGCACCCATGAGGCCTTTTGCAGTACTTTCGAGCCTATTTTGATAAGCTCCCATATCTGCTCTCTGCTTCATGATCTTGTTCAAGGCGAAGTCCGCTTTAGCAATCGCTTCGTCTGCTTTTCCAGGTGTAGAGAGAGCAATCTTAACTGCTCCTTCTGACATCTTCAAAGCTTTCGAAGTCATAGTTCCAATGTAGAAACGCTCTCTTTGCCTTGCGTTTGCTCCCATGTGAAACCACATCGATGCCTTCGTTGACTTTCGAGCGAAGTCTCCTTCAAACAGTTTCATTTTATTGAACTCTGCTTGCGAAGCAATTCGATCGATCTCATCCACCAGCGCAGATACTTCTACCTGCACGAGCTGCCTGTCCTCCGGTGTGTAGATTCCGTTCGAAGTCTGGATCGCTAGGGTCCGGATTCTTTGAATGATTTCCGCCGACTGGTCGAGGAAACCCTCTGCAGTCTGGATGAAACTCAGTCCATCTTCCGTATTCCTTTCGGCCTGACGTAAACCACGAATTTGTGTTCGTAGTTTTTCCGAAACAGCAAGACCAGAAGCATCGTCACCGGCAAGGTTAATCCTTTGCCCAGTGGAGAGGTTCCTCATGGTCTTATCTACATCCCATTGTGTAAACTTGAGAGCACGATGTGATTGAATCGCACTCATGTTGTGATTGATAATCATTGGCCTACACTCCTTTGTGTATAACCAAGAACGGTATATGTTTCGTTCTTAGCCGGACAATCCCTGTCCGGTGTCAAGGATGAGCTTTCATATTGCCACCTGGCAGGGGAAAGCCGGCTGATTATCTAATTACAACTCTTCAGTTACACTAACCACTCACTTCGTTAACTTTTGTTAACGGAGGAGAGAAAGAACTCCTTGTGGACGAACATTCGCCTGAGCTAACATAGCAGTTCCAGATTGAACTAAAATCTGGTTCTTTGTGAAAGCCACAGTTTCTTCTGCCATATCCGCATCACGGATCCTAGACTCGGAGGCTTGGGTATTCTCATAAGCGTTCATGAGCCCTTTTGCAGCATGCTCAAGACGGTTAAAGTAAGCACCTAAGTTTGCTCTTTGTTTGCTAATGCGTGTTAACGCAGCATCCAAAGTTCCGATCGCATCGTTTGACTTGTCAGCAGTTGACAAAGACAAGAGTTCTCCACTTTGACCTTTAAGATTAAGTGCGCGTGCAGTCATTGTTGCAATGAACACTCTTTCTCTTTGGTGTTGGTTTGGTCCAATATGGAACCACATGGAGGTTGCTCTAGATCCACGAGCAAAATCACCTTGAAGCAAATTCATTTTATTGAATTCAGCTTGTGAAGCAATTCTATCCACTTCGTCGATAAGTTGTGAAACTTCGACTTGGATCATTTGTCTGTCTTCTTCAGTATAAATACCGTTAGACGACTGAATTGCAAGTGTTCGAATTCTTTGAATGATATCATTCGACTCTTGCAAAAACCCTTCCGTTGTTTGGATTAGGCTCATACCGTCTTCGGTATTTCTTTCTGCTTGTCTAAGACCATTCACCTGCGTTCTCATCTTTTCCGAAACGGCAAGGCCTGATGCATCATCACCTGCACGGTTGATTCGCATACCAGAGGATAGTTTCTCCATATTTTTGGAGACTTCCTCGTTTTGGAACTTGAGGACGCGATGTGAGTTGATCGCGGCTAAATTGTGGTTTATGATCATTGGTTTCCTCCTTGAAACTTGATCTGGCAAAAGAGAGAATCCCTTCTCTCTTTGGTTTTTTTGTGTCTGGCTTTCAGGCCCCTATGGTGCCTAAAATCTCTATTTGTTCCCTTTGTATGTCGGTGATCGGATAGAAGAAATTAATTTCAAGAAATCGAATGATTTTTGGAGTTTTTTGCGGTTTATTGCGGTTTTTTGGCGTGTTTTAACGACTTTAGCGTTTTATTTTTTTTAAAAAAAGTTCTAACTTCCCCCATACGATGATCGGCAAATCCCCATTTTCCATAAGTAAATTTTGAAAAATGGGAAAATAAATAGGGATTATCCTAGTTTTTGAGGCAAGAGGGTTATAAAGCGGAAACACCCAAAACAAAAATGTTACGGGCGGCTTGCTTGTGGTGATAAAGTTTCCCAGTGGTAAACAGGACTTGTTTCCCCGGAAAATTGATGTTCGATTGTTTTTAAGTCTTTAAAGTTTTCAAATAAACTTGCATTTAATGCACGTATTGTGGACTCCATGGCAAGGATCCTACGTTTGTTCACAACCTCTTCTGGTTCTTTAGGGCCAGTTTCTGATCCAGCCGAGTAATAGGTAATGGTATCAACAGGAGCATTGGGGTTTTCATCTTCAGAATCCCCAGTTTCTTCCGATTTGGTGCGAGGCAGTCTGTATTTTTCCATCACATCTTGTAAAATTTCTACATTCCAATCGATCACAAGTTTTGAATTTTTTTCTAAAAACCAGGACTGCTTTAATGCAAATCGAATGTCCAAAAGTTTTTTCGGAGAAAAAAGTTTACCATCTTTAGCCAATGCTTCCACAGAATCAAAGTAAGGTGGTGATCCCACTTCACCCACAATTTGATAAATCAAATCGCCTGGTTCATCCCTTTTCAATACCTTTCTGTGGATGGGAATTTGTTCCCCTTCACCATTCGAAATATAAATTACAATTGGTTCTCTGTGATCAAAAGAAGGATAAGAATAGAGTTGGAAAGGAACAAGAAGTCTAAATGGATTTTGTTCTGCTAATATAAAAAAACTAAAAAAGATCAGTAGAGAAAACCAAGAGGCAAACAAAAAGATAAAATCACGAGTTAGTTTGGTTTCTCCCGTTCCGATTTTGTAAAATCGAATGATTAGGTCTTTTATGATTTCTTTTAGAGAACGAAGATATTCTTTAATCTTTTGAAGATGCGTATTCATGGATTCCTTTGATGACACTGCGAGCAATTTTCTTTTGGTAGTTTTTGTCCCGCAAACGTTTGCTTTCCTCAGGGTTTGTCAGATACCCCATTTCCACAAGTACCGCAGGCATAAGGCTTCCTCGCAAGACGGAAAAATCTGCCTTTTTCACACCCCGAGAGGGAATCTCTGGGCTTAAGGCCTTTTCATACTGGAGAGCCACAGCACTTGCCAATTTTTTTGACCGCCTTTGCGTGACACTGGACAACATCTGGGATTGGATCTGGGAGACAACTGGGTTCTTATGTTTTCCCACATACCTGTTTTCCAAAATGGCCGTTTCACGAGCGGCCTCCGTACTTGGACTTTGGGAAAGGTAATAGACTTCAAAACCTGCTGCCTTATCGGAAAGGGAAGCATTACAATGGAAACTAATAAAGACCACATCCCTTGTATCATGCAACATTTGGTTTGCCATTTTGGACCGGTCTTCTAACTCCACAAAGGAATCATTTTTTCGAATCATCTGCACCCGAATTTCTGGATAGTACTTCCGTAAGTACAAATAAGTATAACGAGCCACACCAAGACTTACATCCTTTTCAAAATATCCAGAGGGATCCGAAGTTCCTGGGTCCTTTCCTCCGTGGCCTGCATCAATGACGATGGCTTTTACATTGAGGTTTCGTTTGGGAGTTGGTTCTTTGGGAATGAGAACCCAAAGTTCCGTTTCTTTGAATTGATACCGCACATCATAAGAGATTAGATTGAGTAAAACGGCTTCCACAAGATCCAAAGGAAGATACACATCTTCTTCTTTTTTTAAAATGGCTTTGGGGATTTTGTAAATTTTTCCATCCAGGGTATAAAAACTAGATCCTAGGCGAAATTGTATGTTCCCTTGGGGGGTGTAAATGGAACCAACTCTTGTGAACTTTTTTAATTTGGTGGAAAGTTCGGGCAGAATCGATTTTAAATCAGAAAATGCCACGTAGTTCCCTTTTCCGTAGAGCGGAAGTTTGGCGACTTCAGCAAATACGGAATTGGAAAAAATACAGAAACAAAGAAGGACTAATCTTTTTTGAAGATAGAAAGAATTCGCTGCCAAATCGATAGTTTCTGTTTTTTAGATTTTTTCACTTCGTTGATATCGAAGAGATTTCTTCTTGGATCATTCTTTTGGTAAGATTTCCCTGGCTGGTTTTTCTTATGTTGGCCTTTGCCCTTTCCATCCTTAGGATGATGGCCATGTTTGAATTCATGGTGGGTCATTTTGGCCGGGTGTTTATGATCACCTTCTCCCTCATGTTGGTGCGGGTGTGACATCTTTGCTGGCGGGTGGTGTTTTTCCCCTTTTCCTTTCCCACGTCCACGGTCTCCTGAACGGTTTTGATTTCTATCACCTGACCTGTGTTCGCCGCCTCTTTGTTCTCCCCCTCGTCTTGGTTTCCCACCACGACCACCGCGGTCTCCCCTTTCCCGATCTTGGTATTTTTTTTCACCAGGGATGGCTTCATCGGCAAATACAGGAGTGAACTCTCCCTTAGGAAATTCCAAATACTCTTCACGAATTTCCCCGATCGGAATTTTGGAATTTAGGTAACGTTCAATTCGTTCGAGTTCGGTATAATCTGTTTCGGAACAAAATCCAATGGACATACCCTTTCTTCCCGCACGGGCAGTACGTCCAATTCTATGTACATAGTTTTCTGCATCTTGTGGTAGATCATAATTATAAACTACATCGATATTTTCGATATCGATCCCACGAGAAGCAACATCTGTCGCAATGAGATACTTATACTTTCCTTCTTTAAAATCTCTTAGGAGACGAATTCGTTTTTTTTGGTCGAGTTCAGAAGAAAGCCCTGTGGCCGTGATTCCAAATTTTCGAAGAACCGAAACGATCTTTGGAATGTTCATTTTGTAATTGGTAAAAATGATTCCAAGTCCTTCGATCTCATTGTGTAACAGAGAGTTTACGAGGTAAGGGAGTTTTTCTTCCCGTCCCAAGTGGAGCAAATTTTGGTCGATTCTTTCGGTGATGACTTTTTCTGGATTGATATGGACTTCAATCGGATCATTCAAATACTTACTGGCAAGTCTTACCACTTCGTAACTTAAAGTAGCACTAAAAAGAAGAGACTGTTTTCTATTTTTACATTTGTGAAAAATGTATTTGAGATCTTGGACAAATCCCATATCGAACATTCTGTCTGCTTCATCCAAAATCACTACTTTGATATTTTCCAAAGAAAGGCCATGATTTTTGACAAAGTCAATGAGGCGTCCGGGTGTTGCGACAATGAGACAAGCTTTGTTCCCTAACGCCTGTTCTTGGGAGCGGTAATCCGTTCCCCCGATGATGGTAGCCACACCAAAGTCAGTGAACTCTAAAAGTTTTTTAGCTTCTTCTGCAATTTGAATGGTAAGTTCTCTTGTGGGTGCAAGGACAAGGGCATAAGGCAAAGGTTCTTCTTCTGTCGCAGACAAAAGTCTGTGGAGAGTCGGAAGTAGGAATGCCATAGTCTTTCCAGTTCCGGTTTGGGCAAGGCCTGTGAGATCATTTCCCTCCATGGCAAAAGGAATGGATTTGGCTTGGATGGGAGTGAGGTCTGTGTAGCCTATTTTATCTAGTGCTTTTACAAGAGACTCGTGAAAGGGTAATTCGTTAAATTTCATAATGGATTTCAGTGTTTTAATTTTCTGGCGATTAGTTCGATGGTATCACCATAGGCAAATTGGTTTGCATACAGTCGATACAGCCATTCGGGGAGTTTGCCACGAAGGCCTAAATCCCGGTAGGAGTGATACGACATAGGTCTAACATAGTTCACTTCAAAGCCAAGGATTGACAAGAGTTTTTTCAAAGAGTGGACAGAGTAGTCAAAAAAGTGGTCAGAGGGATGAGTCAAAAACCATTCCTTGGGATTTGTCTGGAAACTGGGGCCAAAACTAGAAGGAACGGCAAGATAAAGATACCCACCGGGTCTTGTCCAAGAGTTGATTCGTTTCCAAATCCCTTCGATGTCTTCGATATGTTCGATGACAAAAAAAGCAGCGATTAGATCAAACGAATCTTTCCAATCCCCTTCTTCCACCGACAAAACCGAAGTTTGGTCTACATCCAGGCCCAGAGTGGATTTTGCATATTCTACTTCTTTCGGAGAAAGTTCGAGGCCCCGTGCGTGGTAACCAGCAGTCCTTGCCTCATCCAAAAAAAATCCGGCAGCCGATCCAATTTCCAAAAGGGACTTATCCGTTGGTTTTGCCCCCACCGATTCCAGATTTTTTAACCTACGTTTTGCCATACCCCGTAAGTTTGGTTCATCTTCGTAATAGGATTTTTTGTATTGGGATTTGTATTCTTCCATAAAGTAACTATCCCCATACTCTCTCTGTTTTGCAGGAAGATACCGAAGAACACCCGTAAGTCGGCATTCTTCGTAATGTTCTGGGAATTCTTTATGGGGTGAAAATTCGAATAAACTCAAAAATACGTTCTCTTTTTGGATTCGAGAGATTTTTCATACTGAGCCCGAGTTGCCCTTTTGTTTTCATAGGCTTCGGTAAGGCTTGGGTTAAGGTCAATGGCTGTTTGGAAACTAGAGAGTGCTCTTTTAAATTCCCCATTTTTAAAATAACAAACTCCCAAATAATTGTGAGCCTTAGAAGAAATGGTAGGCGTCACATCAGAGCGAGTGATGACCGTTAGTTCCTCGATGGCTTTTTCCCGGTCGACGAGAGAACCCGA
Organism: Leptospira bourretii; assembly: GCF_004770145.1. Classification (NCBI taxonomy): domain Bacteria; kingdom Pseudomonadati; phylum Spirochaetota; class Leptospiria; order Leptospirales; family Leptospiraceae; genus Leptospira; species Leptospira bourretii. The sequence goes on from NZ_RQFW01000019.1 coordinate 467,519, forward strand.
ATCAATTAAAATTTTAGAAAGAACTAACCTTGATTCCATATCTTCGGGATCGATATGAGTGGCACGAAAGGCTTCTTCTTTGGCTTTTTTAGAAAGCCCAGAGTTTCCGCTACTTGCATAATTCAGTGCCAGTTTTCGATGAGCCAATTTAATTTCTTTTGGGTCTTTGGAATTTTCCAAAACATAAACGAGCATCTTTTCTGCGGCCGGATAGTTTTTAGTTTGGATGTACACATCGGCAAGTTTCAATCTTGCTTCATACAGTTCCGGTTTCCAAGCGATGGCTTCTTCATATTCGGCAATGGCTTCTGAATAAAAACGGTTCTCTAAATAATAATCGGCAATGGCAAGTCGTGATGGCACATGGTTCGGATCCAGGGCCTGTGACTTACGTAGGGACTCAATGGCCATCGTTGGTTTTCCCGCATGTAAATAGGTTAGGCCCAAATTATAATAAGCCGATTGGTTTTTAGGATTTAAGGACAGTGCCCCTTCAAAAGCAGTAATACTTTCCGAATACCGTTCCATCTCATCTAAGATGATCCCAAGATTTACATAAGCGGTTTCCGAATATGTATCCCCTGGGGTGAGACGAATGATCCTACGAAACAAACTTTCTGCTTCGACAAGTTCTCCTTTTTTATAATAGAGTTCCGACAAAGCAAAAAGGGAATCCACATCACTGGGTTTGAGTAACAAAGCTTTTTTTAAAGCCGTGATGGCCATATTGGTTTGGCCCATCGATAGGAAGGCGTCTGCAATATAACGATACACTTCTGGTTCGTTGGCATTGGAATCGAGGGCTTTTTGAAAGTATTTGGCCGCTTCTTCTGGCACTTTCTTTTTTAAATACACCAAACCTAGGTTATAGTAAGATTTGGCATCGTTTGTTTTCAAACGAATCACTTCTCTGAAATAAAACTCGGCCCTATCATAATCTTCTCTTTGGTAGAAGATGGTACCAAGATGGCCATAAGATAAAACGGCTGTTTGGGAATTGGGTGCTGTTTGTACTACCTTTTGGAATTCAGAAATGGCCTCTGCAATATTTCCTTGTTTTAAATAACTAATGGCTAAGTTGTAAGTAAGGGTGACATCTGCCGGTGCCAAAGACTGTCCTTCTTTGTAGGCTTCAATGGCACTGGCCGGATCCCCAATCTCTTGGAATAAATTTCCTTGGAGGAGTGCCACACGGTAATCATTCGGAGCAATTTCTTTGGCTCTTTCCGCAGCACGCCTTGCTTCTTCAAATTTCCCTGCATGTTTGAATGCGAGGGATAAATTATAAAATGCAAAATAGTTTTTGGAATCGTATTGGATGGCTTTTTCTAATCGTTCAATGGCATTGATATAACGACCGGCTTCATCATACATCACCCCAAGAACGGTGAGGGCAATGGATTTGTCTTCGTCTGAGCCTGGTGAATTTAAAAACTCTTCACAAACATTTCCCACTCGGTTCACATAACGGTTGTGATAGGCATTGAGACATGCCGCCAGTTTGGGATTTACCGAATCATCTGGAAGGTAAGGTTTATCCACAAGAAGGTTTAAAGCTTTTTTATCAGTGGGGAGGTTCTTTAAGGCTTTTGCGATTTCTTCTGGATTCTTTTTTTTCTCCAGATACCACCAGTACCCGGCGGTCAAAAATCCAAGGACTAGGGCAACAAGGAAGGACCAAAACAGAAAAGATAAAACAGGACGGCGGGCGGTGGTTTCTGATTCGTAAGTGGTTTCTTTTTCACGACCCAGGTTCCGTAAGTATGGATCTTCCTGGTAATAACTTGGCTGTGAAGACTGCTCTTCAATGCGAAACCGGTTTTTTTGGATGGGATCCATTCTTTTTATTATTTGGGATTTTTCGCTACGATCTCCTTCTTATAGAAGGCATCCAGTAGACCGTTGATGAACTGGGCTGATTCATCCGTTTCAAATTCTTTCGTGAGTTCCACCGCTTCATTGATGACAACGGGGGCCGCAAGGAAAGGTTCCTTTTGCAAACTAAGGATTGATAAACGTAAAATACAGCGGTTGACCACGGAAATACGCGAAAGTTCCCAATTCTCCGAATACTTCTTGATTAGAGTATCGATGCTTTTTCGATTTTCGACCACTCCTTTCACAAGAAAGACAGCATAATCCTTTTCTTCACGAGTGATTTTTTTGTCATACCAATCGAATTTCATAGCTCGGTCCGGATCGGTTCCGACGAGGTCAATTTGGTAGAGGCACATTAGGGCAAGACTTCGCCCGCGGTGTCTAGAACTCATCCGATCTCTTTGAAAAGATTTGCCATTTCAATGGCTGTGGTGGCTGCTTCGTATCCTTTGTTTCCCGCTTTGGTACCGGCTCTTTCAATGGCTTGTTCAATGGATTCTGTGGTGATGACACCAAAAATCACAGGAACAGATCCGTCCGCTACCGATCCTACTTTTGCTGCTTCCCCAGAAACCAAATCATAATGCGAAGTGGCCCCACGAATCACAGCGCCCAGGCAAACGATGGCAGAGAATTGGTATTTTTTGGACCCAAGGACACGTTTTACGGTTTGTGGGAGTTCGAAGGCACCGGGAACATAGATGACAGTGACATCGGAATCTGCGATTCCATGTTGTCTGTATGCATCTTTTGCCCCTTTGAGTAGAGACTCAGTAATGAATTCATTAAACTTTGAAACGATGACACAATGTTTTTGTCCGTTTCCGATGCGGGTGCCTTCCAGAGTAGCTGTCATGTATCCAAAATCCTAGGGGGGTGTTATTTCGCAAGACGAATGACAAGGGTAATCTTTCCGTCAGGATTTTCTACTACTTCAAACCCGTCTCGTTCGAGAGCTTTTTTGGCTCGGTAGATCGCTAGATTCACAACATTGGTTTTTTCTTCCTGCAGTTTTTCTGATTCCCGGTTCATAGATCCCCTCTCCCCTTAAAGTTCGGAAGCCCGACCATCCAATCTTAAATACCAATGGCTTTACAAGGTAGAATTGTTTTCCTCTTATGTCATATAGGAAGAAAATGAAGAAAAAGAAATCTATAAAGAAGGCCAAAAAAAGGAAACCGGTAGTGTATACCGAAAGTGACTTTATCGTAAAACCTTCTTCTGTTCCCAATATTGGAATGGGACTATTCACCAAACAAACATTATACAAGGGAGATACCGTTGGTTATTACATGGGTAAAATCATTACCGATGAACAAGCGGAATCAAACAAATACGTAGACTCTAAATACCTACTTTGGATCTGTAAAGACTGGTGGATTTATGGGGAAGGACGTGAATCCAATTACACCCGTTATATCAACCACTCCTCAAAACCCAATGCGGAACTCATCACTTCTGTCAGATGGAAAACGGCTAGGTTCAAAGTGTTAAAAACAATCCCGGAAGGTGGAGAAATATTTTTTGATTATGGAAAAGACTACTGGGACAATGTGGACTTCAAACCGAAGTAAAGGGATGTTTTGACCAAAACGAATCGTTTGGTCAAAAGAGAAAATAAACAAACGGTCTAAAGAAGACCGTTATTTCCAAAAGAAGTTTTAGTGGAGGTTTTGAGAGCATCAGAAGCTTCCAAAGCTTCCGTATAACGGATGACAGAATCATCCATCCGAAACACTCCTTCCGTTGTTTCTTTGTGCACAAAGCGGCAAACCAAAAGATTAGCAGCAAAGAAAAGGACTGCAAGAACCAAGGGGAAACGATACGAATTCGACATAAAACCCTCCGATTTAAGTTAAGCCTCTTACCCGGCCCTTCCCAGGCAAGAAATTTTTAGAAGAATTCTAATAGAAATCTTCGATCCGGATGTCGGGAAAGGCATTGTTTTCTGTTTCTGCTGCCGTAAGGATCCCCTCATCCACCTGGCCGATTAGCATTTCCTCCAAAGAGAGAAAGAGATTGGTGTGCACATTGGTACGTCGTACTGCATAATCCACCATCGTTCCTGTTTTCATGATAAAGGCCCAGTCGCTACTTTGTAAAAGTAAGAGTTCCCTTCCCATTTGTTTTAAAATTCGTTTTTGTAAATCCGTTCCAGTGGAACCGAATTCATGAGCCCGCTTGTGCATCCGAATGCTTAAAGAATGGATGAGTGGATAAATCCAATCATTGGTTGGATTGAGCCATACCTCTCCATAACCATTTTCCCCCCAACTGGACATTTTCATTTCCACTGATTGGACCCTTGGGAGGGCACGAGCCGCTTCTAAAGGATGAGACAGTTGGATGGTGTTTTGGTTGAAGTGGATTTTTTTAAATAAAAATTCAATGAACTGCGGACCTTCATACCACCAGTGGCCGTACAACTCGGCGTCGTATGGAGAAACAATGACAGCTTGTTGTTTGTTTGATTCAAATAAATGTTCCGCTTGGCGGATGCGGTTTCTTAAAAAATCTTCTGCATGATTTCCTGCCGCTTCCATCGCCCAGTCCGGATGGTAGTATCCTTTTTCCTGGGTTTTGCCTGTGATCCGATAGTATTTGATACTGGTATTGATCCTGACTCCATTGGAATTTAAATAAGGAGAAATATCCTCCCAAGGAAGGTCATGGCCAATGTCCCGATAGTACTCTCTGTACCGAAAGTCGCCCGGGTAACCGTCAATGGAGCTCCAAACTTGTTTGCTACTTTCCGGATCTCGTCCAAAAGCAAAAACCCCATACCCAACTTCCACCGGAGCATAAACACCAAATTTTGGTCTGGGACTTGCATGTGTGATTCCATGAGTGTCGACAAAAAAATACCGAAACCCTTCCCGGTCCAGTTCCTCTTCTAGTTTTTGCGTGTACCCACATTCCGAAAGCCAAATCCCTTTGGGATCTCTTCCCCAAATGCGCCGGAATGTCCTTCGTCCATTTTTCAATTGAGAACGAAAGATAGAAGGTTCCGAATCATAAAAAGGAAGGAAGGCATGAGTGGCTGGACTTGTCATCAGTTCCAATTCCCCCGATTCCACAAAGGGAAGAAAACATTTGGTGAGGTCGCCATCCTCTTCTTCAAAGATGGATTCTGTATCCAAAAAATGTTCCAAGTATCGGGAAGCTAAGTAATGGAGGTGCGGGTCTTTTGCATTTCGTTTGGTTTCCTCTTTGGCAAGTGCGATTAGGTTTTTTATGTATTTACGAAATCCATTTTGTAAATAGGGATCTGTCAACATCAGAGAAAGGGTAGGAGTAAACGACATGGTGATCCGGAAACGAACGGATTCTTTTTTTAGATTCCGAAACACTCGGATGAGAGGAATATAGGTTTCGAGGATGGCTTCGTTTAACCAGTTTTCTTCGATAAAAGGTGTGTCGTATCCTGGGTGTCTAACAAATGGTAGGTGGGCATGCAAAACAAAAACCAAATGCCCTTTTAAAAAATGATTCATTACAAAAGTCCTTTTCCAGATCCAGAACCATTTCCAAAACTTGATGAGGGTCGGTTTGGGTCTCGATTGGGATCACCTTGGTCACTATTTCTCGGATTCACATAGAACTCAGAGGCATTCCCATCTTTAAAATAATACTCTTCACTTCCGGCAGATTTTGCCACAAGTCCCATGCTGATCCATTGGGGATGGATCCATTCTTTATCCAATCGAAATGATTCTGTTCCCCCAGGAAGATCCTTTCCCGATGAATGGAGAGTGGAAACTTCCTTTTGGTGAAAAGAAACAATGATAGAAGTTTGAATCTCTCGTACTGGAAACATAAATTTTAAGTAGTACGATTCGGTAAAGGGTAGAAGATCGTAAAATTCTGTTCGTTCACTTCCAAAGATATTTTTGTATTCAACCTTCAATCGAAATCGAAGTCCATCGGTAGAGGGAGAATCCAAATCAGTTAAAAGATTCTTCAAAGTTTTTTCAGAGAACTTCCAAAAAACAAAGGCTTCTTTTGGGGTACGCACAAGAACACGAATGAGATCTTCCTGCAAAAATTCAGGGTGTTTGGTAAATCTGGAATCGTTGTAAATGGATGGAACAGGCGACTTTAGAGGAGAATTCTCTATTTTTTTCGCTGTTTTTTTAGGAGCGGCTTTTACCGTTTTTTTAGCTGCAGTGACACTCGTCTTTTTCTTTTTGGCTGCAGTTTTATTTACCTTCCCATCCTTTTGATCTTCACTTCCCATCCTCCAAGCTTAAAGACGAGAAACACTCACCTTCAATTCTTTTTTATTTGACGTTTGCTTTTTTTCTAAAATACAATCAATCCATACCAAATTGGGACAAACTATGAAAATCAATTATACCTGGAAACATCTAGATCGATCCGAAGCCGCTGAAAAATACGCGGACGAAAAATTAGAACGAGTATCAAAATACGTTCAAAAAATTGTATCCTGTGAAGTATCATTTGAAGCAATTCATGGAGAAATCCACTCTAACATGAAGTTACATGCTGATGGCAATAATTTCAACGCACACAACCAAGACAAAGATGTATATGTTTGTATCGATGGATTGGAAGATAAAATTCTTTCCCAAACAAGCAAACACCACGATAAAAAAAGCCAACACTAACTCTTTTATGATTCAGAAGTCGGAAGAAGCACTCACCTATCTTTCTAATGGTGAGTTTGAAACTGCAAAATCTCTTTATTCCGTACTTCTGGACAGGGACCCACTTGATTTAGCCTCCATCAGCGGTTTTTACATTGCCAGTTTTTGGGACCATAGACTTGATCTAATTCTAAAAACAAGAGAAGGAAAAGATAGAGGAAAACTTCTGCTCGGGTTATTTGCCGATTTTGAATCCGAAATTCGAAAACGTGGGTATCATACCACTGATAGTTTTTTTGCCACCCAAGACTGCATCTTAAAAGAAGCACGAGACCACCTAAAACTTGCCTACCAATGGGAAGGAGCCAATGCTCTCGACAAAGATCTGTTACGTGACCTTGCGGCTTGTCTCATCAAAATACAAGATTATGGAATGGCTTTGGAAGTATTACTATACGGCGGAAACAAACAATCACCAGTCCTCCACTACTACCTTGCCGAAACACAAGTGATGACGGGAAATGAAAGAGAGGGAATGGAAACCTACCGAACCGCATTTTTAAATGACCCCCAACTTTTTCCCTATACCATCGTTCGTTGGCCACCCCTTCTTTCTCTCATCCAAAAGGCAAGTGAGATCACCTCAAAAGAAGAAGAGATGAAGGAACTCGTCCCTGTCCTTGCATGGAGAGAAGGACTCTTTCACCCTCCTTTGAAAAAGGATGAAACAACCATTCAAATTTGGTTTTCTGAATTAAAGAGGCTTGCTGATAGTAAGGAAAGAAGTGGAGGGAGTTTTCGTCTGGAAGCGAGGATGGAACAGTTCGCTTTGGCCATCCTCCATTCGGCTGACGACATCCGTTCCCGCGATGCCGTCCAATTTGCCAAAGGATTTGTTTAGAAGTTTATCTTTCTACAGATTCGATGAGAAGTCTTAACTCATCTGCCGAAGACTCTCTTCCTGTTTTTTCATAATACAATTCCAATTCCCTAAGTCCATACACTGCTCCCGGAGCAGATCGCAAACGATCGAGTAACACACGTTTTTGATAGGATTCATTTAGATCAAGGCTTGTTGGTTCGTATTGGTAGTTGTTTTGTTCGATCACAACTCCCGCTGTATCTTGATTTCCCGGAAGATTTGGTTCTTGGGAAGTCCGGTTGGCAAGGACAAAGACAAGGCTTAAGGCCATAACAGCAGAGAAGGAATATTGAACCGTTCGGTTTTCGATTAAGTCTCGGAAGGTGAAGGAGATCTTTTGGTTGGGTTTGTCGATGGTGACAGATTCGAGGAGGTTGAAAAGGCGGGTGTCAAAGTCTTTTGACATTCGGGGAAGGATGGTGTCTTCCTTTTCCTTCACCTTTTGGAAAAGAGAACAAATCTTATTTTCCAAAACCACATTGTCTGTATCCTCAGGAAATAGACCCGGATATTGTGAACGAAACCAATCTTTTAAATTCATAAACTTATTTTTCAAAGAACCCTTCTCCCTTTTCGTCTTTCTGGATGAGGTGCTTTAAAAACTCCTTCGCCTTGAAGAGACGACTCTTAACAGTACCTACATTACATTCCATGATCTCGGCAATTTCATTATACGAAAGATTTTCGAAATAACGAAGTTCCAAAACCTGTTTGTAGGAATCTTCTAAGAGTGCAATCTTATCCATTAGATAACGAGACTCCTCAGAAAGTTCCAATTTTTTTTCATATCCGACACGAGAATCCACAAATTGGTTATCTCCCGAGTCATCCATGGGTTTTTCCCGACCCCGTTTCTTCTTGGCGAGCAAATCTTTTGACTTATTCACCACAATGCGGTAGAGCCAGGTATAAACCCCAGCCTCTGCACGGAAGTTTTGGATGGATTTATAACCAGAAATCAGGGCGTCTTGGACAATATCCTCCGCATCGTCTCCATCTTTTACCATGGAAACAGCTTTGCGGAACAATCGTTCTCGGAAAGGGGACACTAAGGTCATGTAGGCAGTCGGATCCCCTGCTTTGATCTTTTGGAGGAGGATTTTTTCCTTCTCCCGCAGGGTCATATTTTTGCCTTCTAGGGGGCGTGGCATGAGGCCTAGAATTTCGAATCCGAGAATTCTATCAATGTTTTTCGGTTCTTTCCTCTAGGTCTAGATCCGGTGAAACATGGTTTCCAAATCTTTTCTTGTGAGTTTGATGAGAGTGGGCCGACCATGAGGACAAAGGGAAGGGTTTTCACAATACGACAATCGTTGTAAAAGTTCCCCAATGATGGGATCAGAGACCTGGTCCCCTTTTTTAATGGCCGAACGACAAGCCACACATTTGGCCATTTCATCGTAGAGTTCTTTGTCTTCCGGGTCTTTGTGTTTGAACCTTTCCCATAAATCCAAAATGGTTTCGGTTTCTTTTCCTGGATCAATATAAGAAGGGACTTCCCGGATGAGAATGGTGCCTCCTGAAAATGGTTCGAGAGTGATTCCCAGTTCAGAAAACCGATGTTTTTCTTCTAACATCTCTTCGGCTTCTTCTTTTGTGAGTTCCAACCGAATGGGTGTGAGTAGGCTTTGGGATTTATAGGCTTTGGACTTTAGGTCTCGCAAAACTTCTTCGTAACGAATCCTTTCATGAGCCGTATGTTGGTCGATGATATAGAGCCCGTCTTCGGCTTCGGCTAAGATAAAGGTTTCAAATAAAACCCCATAGTGTTTTTTCGGGACAAACAAATTGTGTTTGGTAAGATTCTCACCTAATAAGTGTAAATTGGTCCCAGCACCGATGCCTTCTAGAGAATACCCTTGTCTTCCTTCAATGGAACTTGGCCCAATCAGTGTTTCCCCTTCGGTTTGGAGATTGCCAAACATTCCTTGGCCGACACCAAACCCAAAACCAGGGCCACCGAATCCAGACCCAAACGTTGATTCCCCTCCTCGGTTTTCATAAGGAATGGGCATGGAAAGCCTTCGGCGCATTTCTAAAAATTCCACAGGGGTCGAGGTTCGTAGAACTTCTGTAATCCCTTGGAAAAGAATTCCTGTAATGGTTTCTTCTGATAAAAACCGAACTTCCTTTTTCTGTGGGTGGACATTCACATCCACAAATTCACGAGGGAGATCAAAGAATAAAAAGGCATAAGGAAAGGCACCACTGGGAAGGAGTTCCCCATAACAACGTTTGAGAATTTGTGCTGAAAACTTTAATTCCACGGAACGGTTGTTCACAAAGAAAAATTGTCCCGTGCGGGATGATTTATAAAAATCAGGATGGGAGATCCAACCACGAAGGGTCATACCGTTGCGACTGGAATTCACTGGCAAAAGATGGTCTCGGAGATTTTCGCCGTACACAGATAACACGCGTTCGAGGCCGTCTTCGGGAACTACATTCAAAACTTCCTTTCCATTCTGCAAATACCGAAACCCAATACTCGGTTCAGAGACTGCCATGGTTTGGACGCGTGCCCTATTTTTTTTCTCTTCTCCTGTTTCCGTTTTTAAAAATTTCCGCCTAACAGGCGTATTATAAAACAAATCTTTGATTTCGATTTTGGTTCCGAGAAAAAAAGGAATTTCTTCTTCTTTTACGATTTTTCCTTCATCCACTGTCACACGGTAAGCGGTGCGATTTCCCTCAGTTCCCGATTCCAAAACCATCCGAGAAACAGAGGCAATTGAAGCCAGAGCTTCGCCTCGAAATCCAAAAGTGAAAAGATGTTCTAAGTCATGGAAGTCTTGGATTTTGGAAGTGGCATAACGTTTGATGGCAAGAGGCAAATCCTCTTTTTGGATTCCATGTCCGTTGTCGGAAACAAGGATACGACCAAACCCAGCAGAATCGGTTGCAATTTCGATTTTGGTGGCACCGGCATCGATGGAATTTTCGATGAGTTCTTTTAAGATGGAATGTGTGGACTCAATCACCTCACCGGCGGCAATTTGGTTGATTAAGTCCGCCGAGAGTGAATGAATGATGCCCATAGGACAATCATGGGATAGGGAACCTCCCTATCCAGAAAAAATTACTAGGAATGGCAGGAAGAACAGGTGCCGGAAACCACGATGTCCACGTGTTTCACCTGAAAACCCAAACCTTGCCAATCTGTGTCTGCACTGAGTTTCAAAGGAGGAACATCCAAAATTTTTCCGCAGTCACTGCAAAGCAAATGAGAGTGGTCATCCAAAAAGGCATCATAACGAACCGAATCCGATTCGATATTGAGTTTGTTTACCATCTTGTGTTCCACTAAATATTCTAAGGAATTGTAAACGGTGGCAAAACTAATTTTGTCAGCTTTTCCCCGAACGGATTCAAAAACCATCTTTGCTGTCGGGTGGTCTTTTCTTTCTTTTAGGTCATTAAAAATTAGTTCTCTGTGTTTTGTGAGTGCTTTCATACTATTGCCTTACCCCTAAATCATTCGCAAATTATCAAAGGGTCAAATGGAATTTGGTTTTTAGAATCCTTCCAGAAATTGATATTTGTCAATACGGAGGCTTTATGCCCGCATCCATCGACCAGTTTAAATCTTCACTTTCGCGTTGGGCCAGTGGAGTTTGTGTGATCACTTATGAATCCACAGAGAAAAAAGGAGGAATCACTGTTTCTAGTTTTTCTTCTGTTTCCCTCGAACCGCCGTTAGTTTTATTCTGTTTGGCCAAAGATTCCAGTGCCAAAGAACCTATCGAAAAAGCTGGAAACTTCGTGGTGAATATTCTTTCTTCCGAACAAAAACAAATTTCCGCTGATTTTGCTTCTGGTTCCCTGGACAAAGCGGTTGTTTTGGAAGGACTAAAACCAGGAACCCTCTCCACCGGAGCCCCAGTTTTACCGGATTCGTTGGCCTCACTTGACTGTACAGTGAACCAAACCATCGATGCTGGGGACCACTGGATTTTCATTGGTCTTGTGGAAGCAGTAGTGACGAGAGATGGATCTCCCCTCCTCTATTTCAATCGCAATTATAGAGAACTTGTTTAAGGAATCAGTATGGAAAAAGAGAAAGTTAGTCTGGAAGATGCAAAAGAACACGGACTTACGGAAACTGAATTTGTAGAGATCCAAAAGATCTTAGGAAGAATGCCCAACTCCACAGAGCTTGGAATCTTCTCCGCCATGTGGTCGGAACACTGCTCTTATAAAAATTCAATTTTAAAATTAAAAACCCTTCCCACTAAATCGGATAAACTCCTCGCCCAAGCGGGGGAAGAAAATGCCGGAGCTATGGACATCGGGGATGGACTTGCGGTAGTCTTCAAAATCGAAAGCCACAACCACCCAACCGCCGTAGAACCTTACCAAGGTGCCGCCACTGGTGTTGGTGGGATCATGCGAGATATTTTCACTATGGGAGCTCGTCCCATCACATCACTCAACTCACTTAGGTTTGGTGATCCAAAAGAACCACGTAACAAGTATTTACTCACTCGTGCCGTCAAAGGAATCGGTGACTATGGCAACTCTCTTGGGATTGCTGTGGGAGGTGGCGAACTATTCCTCCATCCTACATTCACTAAAAATCCACTGGTGAATGCTATGACTGTGGGAATTGCTCGCCACGACCAAATGGCCTCTGCTTCTACCAAAGGAATGGTAGGAAACAAAGTTTATATCGTGGGTGCCACCACTGGCCGCGATGGAATCCACGGAGCGAGCTTCGCTTCCAAGGACCTCACCAAAGAATCGGAAGAAAAAAGATCCGCCGTGCAAGTCGGTGATCCCTTTATGGAAAAACTTCTGATGGAAGCATCCCTCGAAGCCATCCAAAAGAACCTCCTTGTGGGAATCCAAGACATGGGTGCTGCGGGAATTTCTTGTGCGACTTCGGAGATGAGTGCCAAAGGAAAAACCGGAATGGATGTGGACTTAAACAAAGTCCCTCTCCGTGAATCGGATATGAACGCTTATGAAATTATGCTCTCCGAATCCCAAGAACGAATGTTAGTCATTCCGGAAACCGGAAAGGAAGAAGAACTTGTTTCTATCTTTCACAAATGGGGACTGAATGCCGTAGAGATTGGAACGGTAACCGGTGACGGAATCCTTCGCATTCGAAAGGACGGAAAACTCAAAGCCGAAATCCCTGCTGACTCACTGGTCCTTGGTGGCGGTGCCCCAAGATATGTGAGAGAAGAAAAAAGACCGGCTTACCTGGATGAGGTGACAAAGTTTGATCCAACAAAAATTAATGACTTATCTAAAGACACGGTTTCCCAAACTCTAAACACCCTCCTTGCTTCTTTAAATATCAGCTCCAGAAGACCTCTCTATGAACAGTATGATACGGAAGTAGGACTTGTGAAAGTGGTAGAACCTGGGGAAGACGGGGGCCTTGTACGCATCCCTGGAACTAAAAAAGGAATTGCTGTCGCCACAGACTGTAACTCGCGTTACACTTACTTAAACCCATACGAAGGGGCTCAAATTGCCGTTTGCGAATCCGCTAGAAACGTTGCCTCTACGGGTGCAGAACCTTACGGGGTCACAAACAACCTAAACTTCGGAAATCCATACATCCCAGAAAACTATTATATCTTTAGTGAATGTGTGAGAGGACTTGGGGATGCCTGTCGTTTCCTTGGACTTCCCGTCACTGGTGGAAACGTATCTTTCTATAATGAATCGCCAGAGGGCCCTGTGTTCCCAACACCTACCATTGGTATGGTGGGAGTGATCGATGATGTAGCAAAAGGACTTCATACCTACCCTCGCACAGAAAATGAAGTTTTGTATGCCCTTGTGGGAGAATTCCAACCTACCATCTCCGCTTCCGAATACCTTTACCGGTTTCATGGCCTTGATACAGGTAAAATTCCAACTGTTTCTCTTGTTAAAGAAAAAGCAAGTATTGACACACTCATTTCTTGTCGCAAAGAAGGACTTCTCACTTCCGCCAAAGATCTGTCACTCGGTGGCCTCCTTGTGGCACTTGCAAAAATTGTGATTTCTGGAAATCGAGGACTGGAAGTAAACCTTGAAGAACTTCAAAAAAGATTCAAACGTCTCGACGAACTTTGTTTTGGTGAAACGGGAGCATCCTTTGTTGTCAGTTTCCTTCCCGCAGACGAAGAAAAAGTCAAAGCGAAATATACCCAAGCGGGACTTGGTTTTACTACGTTAGGTAAATCCAATTCCAAATCTTCCCTTTCTGTCAAAGGAAATGGATTCCAATGGGAATGGACTTCCAAATCGTTAGAAACAGAATTTGAATCCGGCCTGAAAGCTTATTTCGAATAGAAGCCCGCAAAGGGTTTTTGGTTTTTACGAGTTTGGTAAGGATGGTTTGTGCGAATATAGTATCCCCGCCCGATCTGAGGGTGGGGAACTAGACCCGCCACCCAATGGTTCTCCTCTACCACGAACGACCAAAACTTTCCACCCCAATCGACATCTAAAAAAAAATATTTTCTAAAAAGTTCATACTTTCACTCTCTCTGGTTTTCTTTCCTTGGGTGCGCCTCCACTTTGTTAGTGGAGTGAACTCCCATCAAAATGGACCGGGCTACTCCGGGGTCCGCTTTTCGCTCCCGTCCTTTGTCGGTTCCCGCCAAAGGACCAAGCCCTCCGGATCCCTGGCGCGGGAAGAACCCAATCCAATTCAGAAAATTGTCGCTCCCCACCCTAAATATTGTCTTGAAACTTTCCTTTCTCTATCCAAACTTCTGGATTAACTTATGGGTAAATTTTTAATTCGTTTCAGTTTTTTTCTCATCCTCCTCGCCATACTTTTTGCGGGTTATACTTGGCTCACTCTCCAGTGGAGTTACTCCGAGGGAGATCGTGCGGGCTACATCCAAAAACTTTCTAAAAAAGGTTGGATTTGCAAAACTTGGGAAGGGGAAATGGCCCTCGTCACAATGCCAGGGACGATGACGGAAAAATTCTACTTTAGCATTCGGGATGAAGCCATAGCAGAACAACTCAATGGTTCTATTGGCAAACGAGTCGTTTTGGAATATGAAGAACATGTAGGTGTTCCTTTTAGCTGTTTTGCCGAAACTAGCTATTTTGTGACTGGGGTCAAAACCGTCCAAGAGGTTCCTCCCCTATAAGTTTTTCCTCTTGTTTTCTCTAGGGATTACACAAGATCACTAGAGAAAGTAAACCTCTCCCCTAAAACCAAACTCCGATACAAAAAGCCCTCTCACCTCTCTAGGTTTTTCATTACCACCAAAAGCAATTTCTAAATCGACCTCCTTAAGGCCCAGAAACCCCTGGTGTGGCAAATCGAATCAAAATGAAAAAGGTAAGTGACTTACTTTTTCTAACCAATGAAAAAAGAAACTCGCAAACAAATTACACTTTACATATTTTTACTATACATATAAATAGTATACATGAATCTCACGGAATATTCCCAAGTTTCAACCAATGTCTACGAACCCATTCAGAACTGGAACCAGAGAGACCTCGGATTACTGACCGGAGAAAGAGGGATGTACCGGCTGGCACATTTTTGGCAGTATGCCTTGGTTTGTTCCGGGTTTCAGGTTTTTAACCTAGACTGCGCCATTCGATTCAACCCCTTCACCATCGCCGAAGAAACCAGAAAACAAAACCTACAACCAGAACCATTTTTAGAACAAATTAGAGTCCAAAGGGCCTTCACCCCCTATCAGATATTAGATGCAATCCAAATCATATTAAATACAAAAGAGGAGAATACCATTTACTTTCTGTTAGCTCCTTGCAAACAATTTTTAGATGGAGATGTCAAAGAAGATGAAGGTTTATTTTTATTAAACTTAATGTTACAATTAATAAAAAAATTTCCTGGTGAAAATGTTCCACTCCTCATCATCGAATCTTGGACTTACTCGCATAAAAACTTTCAAAATTTTTTCCCAAAACTATTACGCACCACACAAAACCTATGGGAATTAAAAACAGAAGAAGGCCTTTCTCGCATTCGTACAAGAAAAACTTCAATTACAGGAGTATAATATGGGAAGAACCATTGCCCCCTATTCTCGTCAGATGTTACAAATAGAAGAGAACTTATCAGACTTCCGAAGATCTCTTCGCAAACAAGACCAAGATATTTTTGATGATCTCATCAGAACTGCCAAATTACAGGTACAAGCTGGTGTTATGGCATCATTGCCATATCCCATTGATTCCATGATTCTGTCCATGCTCATCGATCTAAAAAAAGAGATGAATGAAATAAAAAAAGGCCTACAAAAAATCCCAGACAAGTGACTACACATTAAAGCCAAAAGACTATGGAAACATTCAAAGGTTATTTGTTTGATATCTACCACTCCGAACAAAAAATCTACCTTTGGCTCAGGTCTGAGGAAGGGGAACTTCGGTTATTTTCTGATGAGTTTTTACCAACAATCTACATTGATGCACCCCAAAACATACTCCAGAAACTAGTCAAACGTTTCTATGAATTAGATGCCTTAGCCGAAATTCCAAGCTACACAGAGAAAACACTTTTTTATGAAAACAGAAGCATTCATGTGCTCAAATTAGTGATCTCGAAACCACAACTCTTACCCAAAATCACAAATAAACTTTTTCATCTCTACGGAAAATACGATATCTATCACTCAGATATCGAAATCACCACAGGTTATATGGTCGAAAAAGACATCTACCCGCTGGCCTATTTAGAAGTAAGTTACGAAACAAAAAATTCCTTAAATCAAATCAAAAGCATTCAATGTTTCACAAATATCACAGACTTAGACTATGAAGTTCCAAACTTTAGAACGGTTTCTCTTTATTTAGAAAAAAGCCATAGAATTCCTCTTGAGAAAAACACACTCATAGTAGAAACACATTCCGACCAGTACAAACTAGACACAAACGATTCAAAAAACTTAATCCAAAAACTAAATCAAATTTTCCAAAAACATGACCCTGATATTGTCCTCACTTCCTATGGTGACCAAATCCTATTTCCTTACCTATTCAAAACCGCGCAAGACAATCACCTAACAACAGAATTCGACAGAGACAAAACAAGCACAATCAGACGTTCGATACAAACGCGAGGAACCAGCTTCAATACCTATGGAACCATTGTCTATAGAGCACCCTCCTATCCACTTTTCGGTCGTTGGCACATTGACTCAAAAAATGGTTTTGTTTATAAAGAAGCCGATCTAATGGGCATCATTGAACTTGCTCGTATTTCTCGTTTACCCATTCAAAAAATGGCAAGAGCTTCTACAGGGAAGGCACTTACCTATATTGAAGTGGATGTAGCATTAAGAATGAACTATCTTGTTCCTTGGCAAAAAAGTGCCTTAGAAGCACCGAAAACAGCCTTAGATTTGTTAAATGCAGACAAAGGTGGATTAGTTTTTCAAGCAGACATTCAAAATGGATTTGTATTAGAAAATGTTGCTCAATTGGATTTTTCCCAAATGTATCCCAAAGTAATGGTCACACACAATATCTCCCCAGAAACAATCAATTGTTTATGCTGCAAAAATGATTCCGAAGTAGAACAAGTCCCTTCTCTTGGATACCGAGTCTGTAGTAAAAGAAAAGGTGTTGTTTCTGAAGCTCTAGCACATGTCATAGAACGCAGAACTCATTACAAAAAACAAATAAAAGATAAAAATCAACCTAACAAAAACTATATAGAACAAAAACAATCAAGTCTAAAATGGATGTTGGTTACATCTTTCGGTTATTTAGGTTACAGAAATGCAAAATTCGGGAAACTAGAAAGCCACGAAGCAGTCACAGCTTTCGGAAGAGAAAAATTACTAATGGCAAAAGAAATTGCGGAAGCCTACGATTACAACTTAGTACATGCCATTACCGACTGCATCTTCATTCAAAAAAAAGATAAATCACCAATCTCAGAAAGTAATCTTTTAGAAATATGTGAAACGATAAAGCTAAAAACAAAAATCACAATGGATGTGGAGGGCATCTTCTCTTGGTTATATTTTCCACCATCGACACAAGATGAAAAAATGCCAGTTGCCAACCGTTATATGGGAAGATTTATCGATGGCAATTTCAAAGGGAGAGGAATTGCCGTGAGGCGAAAAGATTATCCTCGTTACATAAAAGCTGCACAAAATGAAATGATTCAATGGATGTGTCAATTTGAAACAATAACAGAGATGAGATCACGAGAAGATGAAATTTTGGAAATTTTTAAAAAATATGATGTCCCTCTCTCGAAAGGAGACGTCTTTTGGAAGGATCTCCTGATTTTAAGATCTACATCTCAAGATCCAGAAGGTTATCGAGTCGACGCACCGAGTGCAGTGGCAGTCAAAGATTTGTTAGAAATGGGAATTCATGTACAAGCAGGAGAAAAAATACGCTATTTGGTGGTGAATAAAAAATCAGAGCGAAAAGGAGAAAGATACAAAACAGAAGAAAGAATAGAAACCCGAAACTCAGGAAACATCTTAATCTACGACAAAAAATACTACCGCAAACTACTACTCGCTTCATTCAAAGAGATATGGATTGGAATCGCAAACTTCCAAAACTTCAGCGAGCTCATTAGCGATGAACAACTATTACCCTTCAAATTTTAGAACCAAACAAAAGTAAAACAAATCCATTACAATATGCAAATTTACTTTTATTGCATAAATTGAAAAAAAATACTAAAAAACTAAAGATAAAAATAGCCTGTTAGATGAGAATTTCGATAACTTATTTAAAAAACGTTTGCACTCACTCAATTACAAAAAAGACTCAGATTCGTTTTTCCCTCTATGGGACTCAGGGGGCGAAGCTATGCCCTCACCAAACTGAAGACAAAATAACCACTAATCGCCATAAGGCAAAAATAAATTATGTCTCATTAAGGCAAACATTCTACTTAATAGTAGAATGTGGAAAATAAACGAACAACAAATACCAAACTAAATAGCCGGAATATACGAAGAACAAATACCAAAATAATAGTGGATATAAACGTGATACAAAGAACACGTTTATATCAGCTTTAATCGACACGCGATAACACAACAAGATTAAACCACTTCCAGACCAGCAATTACAGTTCGTTATGCGCAAGAGGCTAAAAAATTCATTAAAGAAATAACAAAAATCAAATAGTATTTTCGCTTTTCAGCAGAATGATAATAAGATTATAAGTATCTATGTATTTTGAATGGGACGAAGAGAAAGAAAAAATCAATATAGAAAAGCATGGTCTTTCTTTTTCCAAAGCTTCCCTTGTTTTTGGTGACCCTAGAACAATATATTTACCCGACCCAGACCATTCTGAAGGTGAATATAGAGAAATAGCTTTAGGAAAAATTGAAAATATCACAATTGCCGTTGTTATTTTTGTTGAAAGATCTACAAATTCACAAGAAATTATGAGAATAGTCTCAGCAAGAAGAGCTACCAAGAATGAGGAAGCTCAATACTTTTCCGAAGAGATATAAAATATGAGAGAAGAATATGATTTTTCAAAAGGAAAAAGAGGTCTCTATTCACGAGATATTAATGATTTACATTTCCCTGTATATTTAGAGCCTGATTTAGAAAAATACTACAAAAACATAGCTTCGCAAAAAAATACTGACCTTAGTGTTATTATAAACTCAATCTTAGAAAAAGAAAAAGAGTTACTCGAAAAAATCATTTAAAACAATTTACGTTTTAAACGCCTCCAGCGCATAACAGCGTCTTCCCGCTTCGTTTCGGGACAAGCCCTCACTCGGCCTACGGCAAATTGTCCTCCTGTCACTCGCTCGCATACGCAAGCTACGTGCCAGTCCCTAACGTCCCTTTCAGGGACTCAGGGTCGGACAACTTCGGGAAGACTAGTTCGTTATACGAAATCGCAAAAAACTTATGAACAAAACAAGAATTTCTTTATTACTTATCTTTACACTTTCATGCACACAAAATAGTTCTCTAAAAAATGATACATTAATTAGCCAAGCTGACGCAGATGCTGAATTTTCTCTAATTGTCTACGCAAAACAGCTCGAATACTTCCCTTCACATACCTATTTTGATATGGCGGCAACTATTGATGGAGATTTCGGATGGTGTAAGCGATCAATTCAATATGATAAAAGTGACTTTCGATATTGTATGAGCCGAATTTCCGCTACTTATTTCCCACAAAAGCATCCTTTTGAAATTTACCATGCAATAAAGGGATTTGTAACAGAAAACTGCAAGCTCAGAAAAATAATTCTATTTAAAGATTCTTTAATCAAAGGCGAACTAAATGCATGTAGTGTCCACAAATGGTAATTAAAGTATTTTATATAAAACAACAATTCTAAAAACAACATTATCAACTGATTAAAAAAATTTAATCCTATATAGCGTTTATTTAATAACTTCATTCAAATATATATTATTATTACTTTCACTATCCTTATTACGCTAAATTGTCATCTAACAATAAATGTGAGAGAAAAAAGCTTAAGGAGAGATTAGCAATTGAGGACTTACCTACTACAATTTAAGCTAATATTAAAAAAGTGAGAATCTCAGAGAACTTATTGGATAATAACCTCTTTCTGAAGATTTGCGACTTCGTATAACAGCGTCTTCCCGCTACGTTTCGGGACAAGCCCTCACTCGGCCTACGGCAAATTCCCTTCCGTCACGCTTCTTGCTTCGCAAGAAGACGCGCCGACGCCAACACCTACTTCGTAGGTTCGGCTACAGGGAACTTCGGGAAGTCTAGTTCGTTATGCGCAAATATTCAAAATCAAACTATAATGTTAAGTAAAGCAATAAAATTTCTTAGAAAGAACTCTCAATCACAGTATGTCTTTATTAAATTTATTATTAACCCAATTTTAGGAATTATACTTACTTTACTAATTCTAATTCTATTCTCTCCGTTAGTTTATAAAAAAAATATTCTTAATTTTACTAAATATAAAACTTATACCCCGAAATTAAATATTGAAAACAAATGTGAGAGAAATTTCCCAAATTCTGATTCTAAAAGGATTCAATCTTTTCTAAATTACTTTCAATGTGAGGATCTTTATGATTTTAGATCCCAAACGACTCAATTTTATTACTGTAAGAAAAATATACTAGAAAATATAAATCTGACCGTCACTAATTTCAATAATCATACGAATTTAGAATTTCCAACAGAGTTTGAAAAAAGTTTAAAAATGGAATACTCAATTGTAGATTTTTTCAACAATAAACAAGAATACTTAACACTTAAACTTAGTCTTCTTAATGAACTCGAATCTTCAAAAAACTATCATATAACCGGTTATGACCAAATATATTTCATAGAAGAATTACAAAATAAACACAAAATCGGTTCATTTTTTTATGACTTCGGAAGTAGTTATTACATTAATTACCATAAAAAATTTAATAATAAAAATGAGGCGCAAGAGTTTGTGCAAATAATTGAAAACTATTGTATACAGTGAATATCTGCGCATAACAGCGACTTAACGCTTCGCCTCGGGACTTTCGCCCTCGCTCGGTCTGCGACACATTCCCCTCTGGAACTCCTCTTGCCTCTGGAACTCCTCTTGCCTCTGGAACTCCTCTTGCCTCTGGAACTCCTCTTGCCTCCGCAAGCCTCGTTCCAGTCCCTAACGTCCCTTTCAGGGACTCAGGGTCGGGGAACGTCGTTAAGTCTAATTCGTTATGCGTAACTCCCAAACAAAAGGAAACTAAATGATTTTTGAAATAGAGAATGAAAAATTTAAATCCATGGAATCTTACTCAATAGATCGTGAATTAAGATTAGAAAATCTTATTTCTGACAATGAAAATTCGAATTTAATAAATTACCGGATTTTTGCAGAAGATTTATTGATAATTGGAACTGAAATAAGAACAAAAGAAAAAAAAAGGGCAGATATTGTTTGCCTAGATAAATTTGGAAATATCGTAATCGTGGAACTTAAGAAGGATCAAGCCAAGTTAGGAGTTGAAACACAAGCTCTACAATATTTATCTGATTTATCAAAATATAGAGGCCAGCAATTAATAAATAGATTTTCCACTTCATTTAAAAACCGCACAAATGAAAATTTAGAGGATTGCATAAACTCGTTTTTAGAAAACAGCATTGAAATAAATTCTCTAAATCAATCTCAATCAATAATCCTTGTAGCTAGATCATTTGATCAATCGCTATTTTCAATGGGAGAATGGTTATCTTCAAAAGGAATTCCTTTTAAGTGCATAAAATATCAAATTTATCAAATCAATGATAAAGAATATATTTCATTCTCAGTTGCATTTGATCAGTTGTCAGACAAAAGCAGAAAGTTAAAATTCCTAGATCAGGACTTTAGGAATCCAAATGCATATTGGTTTAATATAGGTTCTTCGGATCAAATTAATTGGGATTTAATGATACAGAAAGAATTCATTTCTGCTGGTTTCGATGGTAGACTCGATGATAGAGGGTATCAAATTTTAAATTCATTTATACCAGGCGACATTATAGTAGGATTTTCTAGTCAGAAAGGAATTGTAGGACTCGCATCAATAACGGAAAAAAGCAAATACAAACTCGTAGAGAGAAATTCCTCAGAGGATTATTGGAATGGAAATCACCTACATAGACTAAGTGTAAAATGGGAACTTGTAAAACCAAATCTTTCAGATGCGATAAAAACATCAGAAATAAAATTGAATCTTGGATTATTTCATCCTATGCAAACTAAACAAAACTTTCCAATAAATAAAATTAATGATCTAAAAAAATTATTTTGATTATGGGAGCTACGCATAACAGCGACTTACCGCTACGCTTCGGCACAAGGCCTCGCTCGGCCTACGGCAAATTCCCTTTCTGTCACTCGTTTGCATCCGCAAACTCCGTGCCAGTCCCTAACGTCCCGTTCCGGGACTCAGGGTCAGGGAACTTCGGTAAGTCTAGTTCGTTATGCGCCATACCTTAACTATTTTTAAGAAATAAAAATAAACTGAATCAATGAACGAAGAATCAAAATCATCCATCTTATTTCATTTTTTTATTTTTTGGACATTTTGCTTTCTAAATGGTTTTTTCAATCCCGCTCTTTCAAAGAATCTTTTCTTGTTCTATATAGTTGAAATTATCTTCTGGGTACTTCTGCCTATATTTACTATCACATACTTTATTTTCTTTTTAAACGTTTTTTCATTTTCAGACTTGGGATTTCATTCCAAACTATTTAAAAGGGAAAGTTACTCTTTCGTAATTATTTTCTCTTTATTTTTCAGCTTCTTTGTTCAAAAATTTTACTTTATTACTTACTCAGTACTTTCTAAAATTTTTACTACAAATTATTTGCAAAACTTTGAATTCCAATCTACAATTCCAAATAATTTTGAAACTGGCATTTTATTAACAATATATTATTCCTTTACTGCTGGATTCGTTGAAGAAATTTACTATCGTGGATTTTTAGCTCAACTTTTTCATATAGACCATAAATTTAATGTTAATTACATTCTAATTTCATCTACTCTCTTCTCTATGAATCATTGGGAAGGCGGAATTATAAACATAATTGATACTTTTCTATACGGATTACTTTTTTCTATTTTCTACAACAAATTCAGGAATATATGGCCTCTTATTATAGCACACATAATTACTGATATAATTGCTTTTTATCCAAAGTAATGAACGATACCAAAGGTACGGCGCATAACAGCGACTTAACGCTTCGCTTCGGGACTAGCCCTCGCTCGGTCTACGACACATTCCTCTCTGGAACTTCTCTTGCCTCCGCAAGCGTCGTTCCAGTCCCTAACGTCCCTTCCGGGACTCAGGGCCGAGGAACGTCGTTAAGTCTAGTTCGTTATACGCCATATTGCATTACTCTTTCCATCAAATGACTATTTTGTTTAACTGAATAAGCAAAAATCTCGTTAAAAAAAGTATCATGAAAGCATTAATTCTCTTTTCGATCCTATTTATAAATATCGATCTCTCAAGTAAACCAATACTAATTGATGGATTAAATAACGATAAAGAATTTATAGAAACTAACTTCATTAGCAGACTGCTTGATTGTATAGCATCTGGTGATAGAAATTGTTTAGATAAAATCACAGCCCAAACTATCTATATTGGCTTTGAAGATATATTATTCAGATTTAATAAGAAAATCACTACCCGACCTAAGTGGAAACGCAGTGACAATCTTTATAATAAAATTGGATTGTTTGAGGATTTTTACCAAATAATTATTACTAAAACTTACGCTCGTGAATATTTTTCAGATACAGGTTTTTTTGAATACGAAATAGAAAATTCGATAAAAGATCTTGCTACCATAAATAGAAAAAATTACTATTGGACACCTAACTGCGGCTTTAACTTAATATTACTAGTCAAAGAAAATAAGAAAAAAGTAGCTTGTGTAGACCTTAACAATCTAGATATAAACCCTAAATCTACAATAGTCTACCAATGTAAAAATTACGAAAAGGAAATAGATTGCAAGATCGTTGGTTTACAATTTTTATAAAAGTTTAACAAACATAAATTTAGTTTACTATTGATAAAAACTTAGACAAAAAGCTGACCAAACTAATTAAATTTTCGATTAAAAAATATATACTATTACAATACGGCGTATAACTTCCGCTAACCACTTCGCGTCGGGACTTGCGCCCTCGCTCGGTCTACGACACATTCCCCTCTGGCACTCCTCTTGCCTTCGCAAGCGTCGTTCCAGTCCCTAACGTCCCCTCCAGGGACTCAGGGTCGGGAAACGTCGGTTAGCTAGTTCGTTATGCGAAATTGGATAAACATTAAGTTATAAAATGAAATTTGTTGAACCAATATGGAATTGTATACTTCAGGATGTAAAGCGACTCAATGTAGGTATGCAAAAATCCTTCAATTTCTTTGAAGAAGGCTCCGGAGCCCAAAGCATACTTTCACTTTCTGAAGATCAAATCGTTAACATAATACAAAAGAACAAAAACTATCTAAATTTACTTTTAACAGAAGCTGGAATTCAACATTATTCTAAAGCGATTAAACACATACCAAAGTATGAAGTCTTTGGATATGGTACAGGTGATTTCGATCTTGTTATCTATGGTCCAACTTACCCATATGAATTAATTTCATTTGAATTTAAAAGAATTAAGGTAGAAGCCTTAGACTATAACAATGATAAAGTCAATAAAATTGGTGGTATCGAAACCCTTTTTAACCAATTGGAAGAAAGAGTAAAAATGGGCTTCCATGCAGTTTATGGTATTATTATAATACACTCAGATTTGAGGGAAAGAAGAACTGCCAATACAATCTTGCGTTCACATACTTTAGAAACTAATCAAAAACTTTTTTATGAAATAAATAGTCTAAAATCATTTCCAACGGAGGCAGGATTGATTCTAATGAAATACGAACAACCAACTGGAAAAGAATCTGCTATTAACTTCAAAGTAGGTAGAGTAAAATTTGCCGAAAAACTTCGACAAAATGACGAAACAAGAGTCAAATTTCAAAATTACCTCAACCAATCCAACTTCGCATAACAGCGACTTAACGCTTCGTTTCGGGACTTGCGCCCTCACTCGGTCTGCGACACATTCCTCTCTGGAACTCCTCTTGCCTACGCAAGCCTCGTTCCAGTCCCTAACGTCCCCTCCAGGGACTCAGGGTCGAGGAACGTCGTTAAGTCTAGTTCGTTATACGCAATAGGTCATAAATTATATCTAAATGAAATGCTACGCAAATTCAAAAGGCAATTGTTCATCAAAATTCTCAAGAGAACATATAATCTCCGATTCTTTACTTCAATCAAAAGTAGGAGTCAGCGGATTTGAGTGGTGCAAAGGTAAGGAAGTTTTTATAGGCAAAGGATCTTTTACTCAAAAAATTTTATGTACTACGCACAATTCTGCCCTTTCACCTTTTGATTCAGAGATGACAAAGTTATTCAAAATACTAAATACATATGATATTCAAAGTAAATCCGGTGAAATCGGATATAAAGAAGAAAATATCCAAGGTGAATTTTTGGAACGATGGGTATTGAAAACTTCAATAAATTTCATTCATTATTATTCTAATGAGGAAAAAGTATTTTTTCACGAAGATACTGTAATTCCATACTTATTTGGTGATAAATTATTTTCATTCCCTTTCGGATTATCGATTACTTTTTCAACAAAAATGAAAGCAGACTTTCAAGGAAAATCACATTTTCAAATCGGAAGCACCATAAGCGAAGGAAATAGATACTTAGATACGGCTATTTTAATTTTTAACGGATTTATCTTTACATTCTACTTACCAACAGAAACAAATTTAGGCCAAGTTGATCTACTAAAACTAAAATGCAGTGGCAAAGTTATAAGCAAGAATGGATTTCTTAATATCTGGCATATTCAAGGTATTGATCATGGCAAAAACAAAATTAAGATTAATTGGAAAGATACGAAATCGAATAGCAAATGACCTACTGCGTATAACAGCGACTAACCGCTTCGTTTCGGCACTTACGGCCTCACTCGGTCTACGACACATGGACTTCTGGCACTCCTCTTGCCTCTGCAAGCGTCGTTCCAGCCCTAACGTCCCCTTCGGGGGCTCAGGGTCAGTCCACGTCGGTTAGTCTAGTTCGTTATACGCAATGTTCATAAATTTAAACTATGAAAAAATATTATAGCTCAAGAAACAAATCATCAACTTTAACAGAAGAAGACTTATATCAAAAAGTTAAAAGTTTATATTCCTTATTTCTTGAAAAAGATTATTTCAAGAACCTTGCGAAGATTACCAAAAAAGGAATTCCACAAGATATAATCCTTGAAGCGGATCTCAAACTATCATTTCAACCATTCCCTATTGAAAAATGGGAAAACGAGAAAATCACAGAAACAAATCTTTTTGATTTAATTGAATATCTTTATGATTACATATCTAAACCGATAGGGTGGAACACACATTTTGATCCAGAATCAGATGAAATTTACGAAGATTATAATTCATACGACCCAGAAAAAGCAAAACGAGAATACTGCGAACTAGTAAATATGTTTCTTAACGACTATGGTAGTGGTTATGAATTATCAGATAAAGGTGAAATACTCTCATTAGGTAGCCCTGTCCTAGAAGGGCTTTTTAAAGCAGAAATAATCCCCTTTGACAAAGAAAATGTAGATAAAAAGATCGAAAATGCTATTTTGAAATGGAGAAGAAGAAATCAATCACTCGAAGATCGAAAGAATATTATACTAGAATTATCAGAAGTATTCGAATGGTTAAAAAAAACAAGTAAGCTCGAATTAGCGCTAGAAAACAAAGATGATTCTATGCTTTTTAATATAATTAATAATTTTGCCATACGCCATCATAATCCAAACCAAAAAAGTAATTATGACAAATCTATATGGTATTCTTGGATGTTTCATTTTTATTTGGCAACATACCATGCGACAATTCGCCTCATAATCAAACAAGATCAACAGCAAAAATGAACACTGCGTATAACAGCGGGGAAACGCTGCGCTTCGGGACTTACGCCCTCGCTTGGTCTACGACACATTTCCCTCTGGCACTCCTCTTGCCTCTGCAAGCGTCGTTCCAGTCCCTAACGTCCCATTCGGGACTCAGGGTCGGGAAACGTCGTCTCCCCTAGTTCGTTATACGAAATTTCGAAAAAAACGAATTATTCTGAAATAAATGTTACACTTGATATAGAAGACGACCTTATCGAATATATTGGGAAAACAATTGATCACTTAATCAGACTAGGGTTTAAATTTCCAACTCTAAGTAATTGGAAAGAAACAGAAATTGAGAAAATAAAAAGAAACAACGAACATTTAAAAACTCTAAATCTTCCCATTAAGGAAGAATTTCTTAAATATTCAAAATCTGATTGGAGAAGAAAATATAGAGAAGACCAAGTTTACTTATATTTCAACATACGAGAAAAAATCCCTTTTGATAAGCCAAGAAAAATAATCTTTTCTAGCAGATTCTCGTGTCCTCCAAATCATGAACTAGGTTTAAAAAATTTAATTTCAAGTATCGAAAACGGAAGAAATTTATTGCCTTTTATGAGTAGAGGAATACTAAAACCGACAGCTCAAGATGGTCTTCTATTCGAATTTGGTATAACGCACTTACATTTAGGTCTTGAACCTGATCAAAAACGACCAGTATTAATAAAAAGTACCAAAGAAGTTGTTTATTGCATTTTTAATGACATCGAAGTATACTTCCTTATCTTAGCAGGTCACGGTCTATGGGCTGATATTGCGTTATTAGAGCTAGTGCAATCGGAATTTCCCAATTTACTCAAGCGCTGGGAATACAATGGTTCTTCTGGATTTAAGAAGCCTTTAGATCCCAAAAAAAGATTAGAATTTCGCAAAGCTGGAGTAAACACTTTGATAGAAGTTAATGGAAAATCTTATTTTCCACTTGGCGGCGGTATAAATTCAGCCGGAACATCTAGCCAATCAATAATGAAAGCTGACCAAATGTTTCAGCATTACAAAGATATTGAAGCACAATTAAAGAATACAATTAAAGAAAACTCTCAGAAAATTCAGGAAGAAAACAAAAGAGCGATTCCAGAATTAAATTTAAAGATGACGGACCCAGATAAATATTTTTTTATAGATTCCAAACGTTCGTTGAAGCTACAAGCAATTGTAGACCCGGAAACTCTTCAAATATTATCTATCAAAAGTGTTTAAGTCTTTTCGAAACTTCGTATAACAGCGTCTTCCCGCTACGTTTCGGCACAAGGCCTCACTCGGCCTACGGCAAATTCCCTTCCGTCACGCTTCTTGCTCCGCAAGAAGTCGCGCCGACGCCAACACCTACTTCGTAGGCTCGGCTACAGGGAACTTCGGGAAGACTAGTTCGTTATTCGCCATATGCCAGAAAAAGGTTTTTTATCATAAGTAAAAGATATGTCAAAATTCCTAATTATAACGCTTTTTATTTCAATATCTATAGCCTATTTTGTTTTTAGGTATTTAAGATTTAAACGCAAACTGAAAAATGAAATTGAAAATTACAAGAAAAATAGAGAATATTTTTCTATCGAAAAATTATACGAAGAGCTAAATGATGAAATTTTTATTAAAAAGGATTTATTCTACAATATTATAAATTGCATTTATGAAGAATTTGATTTAGGAATAGCTGGATACTTAAGATTAGATGATAATCTCGCTACCGACTTATCCTTTATCTGGAAATTTTACGACGAAATGAAAGATATCGAGTTAATTGAGGCATTAGAATCAAATTTTAATATAAAAATTTCCAACATCGACGCAGAAAATGTAAAAACAGTTAGAGATTTAATATATTTGGTGAATAGAAAAATTGTTTAAGATCATTCTATTGCTAATTATTTTTAATTTACAATGCGCTACATCCCCTGGAGCAAAAAAATTTAACAAATATTTCAAAAATAAAAAAAATTGTAAGATAATATTGAACATTAACGGAGAATTAGCATATCATTTTCCTATTTCAGATAAATGCGGTCAGCAAGCTATGAAAATCGGATATTACTATTTTAATAGCTCATCCGAAACTGAGCCGTATTTAAATTTAATTTCAAGCGACTCTGGTATGTTTAAAATCATTTTTAGCCAAAATTACAATGAATTAATTTTAATAGATGCCAGAACAAATAAGCATGATATCTACCAATTGGCAAACGGCGAATAACAGCGACTTAACGCTTCGCTGCGGGACTTACGCCCTTGCTCGGTCTGCGACACATTCCTCTCTGGAACTCCTCTTGCCGCCGCAAGCCTCGTTCCAGTCCCTAACGTCCCTTCGGGACTCAGGGTCGAGGAACGTCGTTAAGTCTAGTTCGTTAGCCGAAATGGAATAAATTTCTAGAATAAAATGTTAAACTTATTCATCGACTCCAATATCTGGTTAGACTTATATCATTTTTCTAATGATGATCTAGTCCAATTTAACAAGCTTTCCGATATGCTTCCTAGTGACATCAAGTTATATTTAACACGACAAGTAGTAAATGAAGTAAAAAGAAATAGAGATTCAAAAATAAAGGATGCATTAAAACAATTTAAAGATATTAACATAAAAGTGCCTAATCTATGCAAAGGTTATGAAGAATTCTCAAATTTAATGGAAAATATCAAATCCTTTAATAAAATGCATAAAGATTTGTGCAATAAAATAGACGCTGATTTTCAAAATCAAAATCTACATGCTGACAAAGTCATTTTAAATATTTTTTCTTCAGCAACTGTTATAGAATACGACGCAACACAAATAAAGAGAGCAAAAGAAAGATATGAACTTGGCAATCCTCCCGGGAAAGATAATTCCTACGGAGATGCATTAAATTGGGAATTACTTTTAGAAATAGTCCCTGACGGTCAAGATATTTTCTTTGTAAGCTCCGATAAAGACTTTAAATCACAAATGAATGATTTTGAATTTAATAGTTTCCTCAAGGAGGAATGGGAAAAAACTAAAAAGTCTCAATTATTTTTTTATTCAAGCCTAAATAATTTCATAAACAAGCATGTAAAGGATATAGAATTAAAATCAGAAGTAGAAAAAAATCAACTTATAATTGCTTTAGCTGGCAGCAGATCATTCCAGAAAACACATCAAATGATAGCCAGTCTAAGCTCTTTCAATTCATTTACAGATGAACAAGTAGATATTATGTTAAATGCAGCTCTTAGTAATTCTCAAGTAAATAATATATTAAACGATGATGATGTTTATGATTTCTTTCGTACACTTATATCAGGAAAAATAACACAAGTTATTTTAGATAAATACAATTCTGTATTGGTAGATTTAAACTTAATTCCACCTAATTCCACTTCGGCTAACAGCAACTAACCGCTTCACTTCGGGACTTGCGCCCTCGTTCGGTCTCCGACACATAGGCTTTTGGCACTCCTCTTGCTTACGCAAGCGTCGTGCCAATCCCTAACGTCCCTTTCAGGGACTCAGGGCCAGCCTACGTCGGTTAGTCTAGTTCGTTATGCGACAAAGTCTAAAACTAGAAACATTAAATGAGAAAAATAATACTTAACCTACTGAATACCATGTTCGCGCTAATTTTATGGCACACATCTTTCTGGACTGAAGCAGGAGTAACACCATTTAACCAAGAAAATTTTCTTCTTAATAAATTCTATTCTATATATCTGTTCCCATATAAAATAGAACTTGGATTTATGTGTGGGATATTAATGATTCTACTCACAGTCCTCTTATCATTATTTCCCGTTGCAAATATAAAAGTAAGACTTACTGAACGAATTTTAGAATTACTAGAAAAACAAGAATTTCAAGCTCGAGGACAGCAATGCAGAATAACTATTTACACGAAATCAAGTTATTTCTCAGTTTTATGGTGTTATGTTTTTCATCTTCTAATTTTAAGATTTAGGCAAATGTGGAAAGATAATGCAATTTTGTATGGATTGCTTAAATTCCCATTCCCTTGGAATGATTATCTCGTAATTTATTCACGATATGGCAATCCTGGGTTTAAAAATAAGGGCACTTTTTTCAAATTCCAAACCACATAGATGAGATAAACGGAATTGTCCCTAATACCTGGTATAATAAAACTACAGTGAATGCCTCGTTGCCGAAATTAAAAAAGAAGCAAATAAGTGAAAAATGGAATAAATTAAGTCCCATTGATAAAAGCAAATTACAACAATATATAACGGAAGGTAAAATAAAAAAGTCAGTAGATATTAGATGTTTCGGTAGACCGTCATCTCATTTCTATTCAATTCCGATTTTGAATCTAGAGCAAGAAATAAATGGAGTTTTAATTTTGGACTCCGACCAAAATCAATCGCCATTTGCCTCAAATGGCAAATTTGCATCTAGAATTTCAACTTATACACGAATTATAGAAAGAATTATTAATAGCTAAGCCTGGGAGAAATCAAATGAGAATGCCGATTGTTTTAGATAAACAAGAAAACATAGAAAACAGTATCCTCGTCGATACAAAAGTTCCTACAAGCGATATACCAATTTACGCTAGGGTAACCTTGTCCGAAAACTTAAGCAAATTACATATACGAATTGAATATGATTCCGAGGAAAGCAAAATAGAAAACATTGATCATGGAAATGTTTCCTATTTAATAGGTAAAATTACAGGAAGGATCTATGGACTTCATATTATAGATTCTAGCAAAACCACCTCTATTGAAATATCAAATTTAATCTCACTATTATTTGAACAATTTAAAGAAGATACTCGAAAGAAAAATAATCTGACACTTTCAATTTCAATTATCACAGAGATACTATCAAAAATATCCGAAGATATTAATCCGTTAAATAAATAACCGACTTCGTCGCATAACAGCGACTTAACGCTTCACTTCGGGACTTACGCCCTCGCTCGGTCTACGACACATTCCCCTCTGGCACTCCTCTTGCCTCTGCAAGCGTCGTTCCAGTCCCTAACGTCCCTTACAGGGACTCAGGGTCGGGGAACGTCGTTAAGTCTAGTTCGTTATACGCAATTAGTCAAAATTCTTATGAAAACAAAAGCAAATAGCAGATTATACATATTCGGAGCAGGATTAAGTCATTCATATAACAAAGATATTTTCCCTCTTACCAATAATCTTATAAAAAAAGCTTTTGATTTAAAGTTATTAGAGAAAAAAGAAACTTTAAGAGCTTTCGTATCTGATATTTTCAATGAATCAATAGACAATATAAACTTTGAAAAAGTTGCATCTTTCTTATATAACAATCCTTTTTCGAGCGAAGGAGAACCTAAACAAACGTATGATCTCTTATATATAGAACTTATAAGTATAATATCATTAATTTATGGAAATCCAAATCTGGTTTCTGCAGATACTGAAAAATGGAAAATCGATACTTTAAATGCATTTTCAACTCATTTTCAAAAATCAGATTCAACTATAATTAGTTTTAATTATGATTTATTAATTGAACATTATTTGCAAAAAAATACTCAATGGAATCCAATATATGGATATCATATGCCATTTTATCCTCCATTTTCATACCAGCCTTACAATGACCATATTCAGCGTATTGGCGGTTCGATTTTAAAATTGCATGGATCTCTCAATTGGGGACTACCTCCAGAAGAAATTCTAAACGCTAAATATGAAAAATTAATATTAGATACTGAAAACTATTCTGAAACTATTTTTAGAACTAAATATGATTCCTTATATTTTACTAATAACAAACTATACCCATATTTAATACCTCCCGTTGCAGGTAAAATTTACGAAAATTTTATAATGAGGAACCTTTGGAGAAAAGCAAAAGCTGCAATGCAAATATATCCAGAGATTCATATAATTGGTTACTCGTTGCCAGAATCAGACACTTCAGTTGAATTTTTATTTCGATTGGGAAGTAAAGAAACAGCTCCATTTGGTGGGCAAAAAATAATACACATTGTTGATCCATGCATTCGTAATGATAAGGAAAGTGAATTTGAAACAATACTTAAAGCTGGAAATTCAAAAAATCTCGTCAAAATACATAAAATGGATGGAATGGAATATCTAAAAAGTTTGAATTATCAAACTGACTAACTGCGTATAACAGCGTCTTCCCGCTACGTTTCGGCACAAGGCCTCACTCGGCCTACGGCAAATTCCCTTTCTGTCACTCGTTTGCATCCGCAAACTCCGTGCCAGTCCCTAACGTCCCGTTCCGGGACTCAGGGTCAGGGAACTTCGGGAAGACTAGTTCGTTAGTTGCAATATCCGAAAAATCTTAATGAAGAAATTAGTTAAAGTGTTTTCCGCTGAATTTTGCAAATCGCTGAATAAGAAATTCAAGAAGAGAAAGACAAAAAGAAGTTAAGACAAGAAGATCAAAAGCAAACCAACGAACGTATTTTTCTTTATTTTTGTCTTTCTACGGGATTACGTTTATAAAAATACGGAAGGTTCTTAAGAAAGGTTTTAGAGGCCTCCATTGCTCTTGGAAGCGGAAAACAAAAGAATTAAATCTAAAGAAAGGAAAGAATTAAGAAATTTAAGAGAAGAATTAAATACGAAGATTAATAAGATTTTTCTTTTCCAATGGAGTTCCTAAGTAAAAATATACTCACGAATAGGCATAAAATTCATTTTCAAATGTAACAGGAGCTTTGTATCCAATTTTGGAGTGCAAACGCTTTCTGTTGTAAAAAACTTCAATATACTCAAATAGAGAAGTTCGAGCCTGTTCTAAAGAATGGAAGTTCTTATGGTTTGTAAACTCTCTTTTTAATGTAGCAAAAAAAGATTCCGCAGGAGCATTGTCCCAACAATTTCCTTTTCTACTCATACTTTGAATGAATCCTTTTGATGTTAGCTGTTCACGAAATTCTCTACTCGCATACTGGCTCCCTCTATCAGAATGGATGATAAGTCCCTCGTTTGGTTTTTGGTTCTCAACGGCATTTTCAAAAGCTCTCATAACGAGAGAAGTTTTCATATGAGTGTCAACAGCCCATCCAACAATCTTCTTTGTGCATATATCTTTGAATTTACATAGATATAGAAATCCAAACAAATAGGGAATGTAGGTAATATCACTCACATAAACTGTGTTTGGTGTTGATACTTCAAAGTTTTGTTCAAGCAAGTTTGGACTAATTGCTTCTTCATGATTTGAATCTGTCGTCACAGGAGGCTTGAATTTCCTAGTTGTAATGGCTTTAATCCCATTTTCCCGCATAATTTTTGCCACCGTGGGTATACTCACCTTAATTCCCCTTGCTTTTAGTTCTTTCTGAACTCTTGGACTTCCGTAAGAAAGTAGATCACCCTTATGGAATCTTCTAATTTCAGATAAGATTTCTACGCTTTTTTGATTTCGAATCAACTTCGATTTTTTCAACCAAGGATAAAATCCCTTGTGTTTTATATCTAATACTTCGGACATCACTTTGATAGAAAAACCACAGGTTTCCCTATGTTCTTTCATAAAAAGATATTTATCTTCTAAGGACTTAAAGTGATGCCCATTGCCTTTTTTAAAATATCCCTCTGCTGTTTTAAATTTTGAACTTCTCTTTCAAGTTCCTGGATCCTCTTGTCTCGAACATCTTGAAAAGATCCTGTCTCTGTTTGATTTTGATCTAGTTCCTTTTTCCATCTGCCTAGTATCCCATTGGGAAGTCCTAGTTCTTCGCATACCAAGTTTTGGGATTTCCCGCTTGATATTAAATATTGAACCGATTCTCTCTTAAACTCTGTTGTGTATTGTTTTCTCCGCTTCATGGCAACCTCTTGTAGTCGTTTGTTGCCTATTGTCGAGTATATAATCTGTTAGGAACTTCAATACGATCTTAGCAAAAATAAATGCACTTATAAGCAAATCCCAAATAATTATAATAGATCTTCAAGAATCCAATACTAATCTATTAAGTGAATTAGGAGTTGCGCTTAACCAAAAAAACAAAAAAATTATTATTATTAAAAACGAAGGCTTCAATAATATTGATAACCTTTTAAATATCCATGATGTAAATAATTTGATGAATGATATTGCAATTATAAGAAAATATAATAATGATTTTTACAATGATTATGAATTCGTTAACCAAATTTCAGATTGGCTTAAAAGATTTGCTGAATCTCTTGCTGAGTCTTTAGAGAAAGAACCAATAAGATTACTCAGCAAAAAAGAATTCAGGGCTGCAACAATTTCAGCATTCTCGGTTCTAGAAGCAGAAACAAACCAGATTATGAATACGCTAGTTAATGAATATCCATTTCATAAAAATACCTATACAAGAATATTTGATTTCCTCTACTCAAGAAAATATATTCAGCTAGAAGAATACACTAAGCTTAAAGAGTATTACAAAATTCGGAACAAATTAGTCCATGGCGATTCAAAAATCTCAAAGGAAGATGCTACAAATGTTGTCAATCTCATTATGAGTATTTTAGAAAAAATAAAAAAGAATTAACTTCGCATAACAGCGACTAACCGCTTCGCTTCGGGACTTGCGCCCTCGCTCGGTCTACGACACATAGGCTTTTGGCACTCCTCTTGCTTACTCAAGCGTCGTGCCAATCCCTAACGTCCCGTTCGGGACTCAGGGCCAGCCTACGTCGGTTAGTCTAATTCGTTATGCGCAAGCATATTTACATTAAATTAAAAATCCAAAGGATAAGAATTATAGAATGTTAAAACCACGATTATTTATAGGGTCATCTGTAGAAGGTTTGAGTGTAGCTTACGCAATCCAAGAAAATTTGAAATTTGTAGCAGAAACTACAGTGTGGGATCAAGGAATGTTTAATTTATCTGAATCTACTCTAGAATCTCTTCTTACAATTCTAGACACATGCGATTTTGGAACATTTGTATTCTCTCCTGACGACTATATAAAAATAAGAGGGAAAAAAGATTTAGCAGTAAGAGACAATGTGCTATTCGAACTTGGACTCTTTATTGGAAGATTAGGAAGGAAACGATGTTTCGTAATAATTCCTGATAATAGAGAATTTCATCTTCCAACTGATTTAATAGGTGTAACACCTGCAAAGTATGAAGCATCTCGATCGGACAACAATTTACAAGCTGGCACAGGAAGTGCCTCACATAAATTAAGAGATTCAATCCTAAAATTAGGCGTGATTGAAAAAACAAAACAAGAACCTGAAACTAAAAATCAAATTGATACACAAGACAAAAATAAAATTGAGAATTGGATCGAACTACTACACATAAAAAAAGATTATGATGCAGCAATTACAGAACTAAAGAAAAAAATACGATATGAAAAAGACCAAGACTCGAAAATACAACTTAAAGGTAGTTTATGTTATGCCGAA
This sequence comes from Leptospira bourretii, assembly GCF_004770145.1. Lineage (NCBI taxonomy): Bacteria > Pseudomonadati > Spirochaetota > Leptospiria > Leptospirales > Leptospiraceae > Leptospira > Leptospira bourretii. The sequence goes on from NZ_RQFW01000019.1 coordinate 503,726, forward strand.
TATCAAAAAAATACCGTAAAAGGTAGTCAAGAATATGAAAAATTAATTTCAGACAATAAAACGAACAATATTAGCTATTATAGTTATGCACGCACATTATATTGGTCAAACTCATTCAGCAAAGCTTTAAAAATTATTGATGAAGGTTTATTGAACTGTGAACGAAAAATAAATTTAACTTTGTTGAAGGCTGATTGCCTATGGGAAACTAATCAACAAGATCAAACTTTACAACTACTTGAAAAGTCATTGGAACAAATGAATGATCCTGAGATTTATATAAAACTTTCTACTTTCTTATCGAAAATTGACAAGAAAAAAGAAGCTATAAAAAATATATTTAAAGCCTTCAATGAATTCCCTAAAAACGAAAACATTCTCTATGAATTTGCTAAATTATCCTATGATTTAAATCACAAAGATTTAACCATATTACTGTACAAAGAGTTACTATCTACGTATAAAAATAATTCCACCTACCACTGCTTACTAGGGAATGCCTACCTAGACTTAGGATTCTATAATCTTGCTTTAGAATCATATGAAAAAGCTAATGAACTCACTAAAGGAGGTGAAGGATGGATACTTGCAAATATAGGAAATTTATACTATAATAAGAGTCTATATGATCTTTCTGAAAAATTCCTAATTCTTTCACAAAATATAGATAAAAAATCCGATTACACTCATAACAAACTTGGCATTGTCTATAAAGCGAAACAGGCTGAAATGACAAAACTTTTAGAAATACTTAAAACTGCAAAATCAAAAGCATCTGGAGAAATTCTAAACGATTTATCTCTCTAGAAATATGCCAGCGCATAACAGCGGCGAATCGCTTCGCTTCGGGACTTGCGCCCTCGCTCGGTCTGCGACACATAGGCTTCTGGCACTCCTCTTGCTTGCGCAAGCGTCGTTCCAGTCCCTAACGTCCCGTCGGGACTCAGGGTCAGCCTACGTCGATTAGCCTAGTTCGTTATAGGACATTTCGCAGCAACTGATTGTAATAAAAATAATGGATTATAAAAAGATCTTAAATAATAAAATACAGGAATATTTCCCTGACGTTAAAATTCAGGAGAAAGTATTTATTGAACTAGAAAAATGTAGATTCGAGGATTGGAAAATAGAAAAAGATCGAGTTTTTCTCTCTATCATTAAATGTTCTAATGGTAATATTGATAGAATCAAGCAACTTGTTACAGTGGCCAACAAAGATTATAGAGATGTTCTCGCTTGGGCAGAGAATCCAAATAAAATGAAACAAGGATTTACTACCAATAAAAAAGAATACTTAGAATTAGAAAAAAAAGATAAGGAACAATTTAACAATTGGCTTAAGTCATAAAATAGACGAACGATGAAAATATTGACAGTAACACAAAGTATACTTCTAGCCTTTATTGCATTACTTTCAATTAATTCATATTATATCACATTCACAAATATTCCTGGGTTTCTTAATATAACATTACTTGCAGTTATTTCTATTACTATATTTAATTTTTCAAAAGGTAAATTAGAATTACATCAAAAGACCCTATTTTTCTTAAGTCCGCTATTCCTTTTGAATGGAAACTTTACTAATATTTACTTCCTCTCTACCCTACTTTCCTTACATACAATTTCTATTCTGAAATTTGAATTCAATACTTACGAAATTTTATTAGAAATTATATTTATCACAATATTGATATTATTTTTATTCCTATTTTTTTGTTTTAAAAATACAAACAATCATATTGAAGAAATTGATATATTTTCACAAAATAAAGAACACATTCTCAAAAAGAAGTATATTGACGAAGGTGGTTTAGGCGCTTCCCAATACCTTATTTTAATAAAAAGTCATAACAGTTTAATGAAACAAGTAATCGAATTGTGTTATAATTCAAATTTAGATGAACTCAAATGGATTAATAACGAAGAAATCAAAATAACTGATTTTACTTTGGGAATTAAAAAAATAAACTTCATTTTAAAAAGACCAAATTCAGGAAAATGCTTAACTCATCTAAGTAGCAATTAAGTATGTGCGAAACGTCGTATAACAGCACCTTAACGCTTCGCTTCGGGACTTCGCCCTCGCTTGGGCTACGCCACATTCCCCTTCTGGCACTCGCTTGCATACGCAAGCTACGTGACCAGTCCCTAACGTCCCGTTGGGACTCAGGGTCGGGGAACGTCGTTAAGGCTAATTCGTTATGCGACATGTTCAAAAATATATATCCCAAGGAAACAAAAATGAGATTAATGAAAGAATACATTAATAATCCAGTAAATAACTTAAGAAAAGCCCTGAATGTTCTAAACGAAGGAATTTCAGAACCTGAAGTTTTTAAAAAATTTCCGGATTTAGAAGAACCCCTGAAAATCGGAATTCAAGCTAATTGTATTCTATTAATGTGCGATTTGAGTCCGTTCTCTGATATTACTAAAAATTGGGAACCAAAGCAGATTAAGGACTTTTTGGATATTTACTATGCAGAAATGGTAGAAATCATAACTAGTTATGGAGGGATTGTAGAGAAATATATAGGAGATGCAATACTTGCGGTATTTGGAGAACCTTTTGCTGAAAAAACAACAAAGGAAACTCTACTACGGACGTTTAATGCAGCCCAAGATTTAACGGTAGCTGTAGAAAGAGCATTTGGTGGTGAAGTAGAATTGAAAACAGCAATTACCTTTGGTTCTTGTTTTTTCGGTTACACTGGGCATCGCGAACACCGAGAACTTACAATTATTGGCACACCGCTTACAGAATTATTCCGACTAGAAAATGCATGTCCTTCTGGCGCAATCATAATGCCTGCAGTTCTATTTAATAACATCCGGTCTGAAATCAGAATTCTGCCTCCATATTCAAATTACCATGTTGAATGGTTCATTTCAAATGATACTCTTCAATTAAAAGGTGTTGGCTCAGTACCAGTAAATATCTTTATGAGGACAGATACTTTACCATGAAAAACGAATTTCGACAAAATCTAACAATTCAATCTGTAACTTGGATTAATTCAGCTGACACAAAAGCAACAGCTTTATTAACAATTTACGGTGCACTTGCAGCTTTAACACTAGCAACAAATTCATTTCCATCTGTAATTTCATGTAATGGAGAATTTATAGGTTTTCTAAGTTATTTTTCAGGAACTCTTTTGGGAATCATTTGTAGTATCTTTGCATTAAATCCAAGATTAAATCGCAAATCATATATAATGGAAAATCCAAGTGATTTATTTATATTTGATTTAGCTAAACTATCTTTTGAGAATTTTGAATCTAAACTAAATAGACTATCAAAAAAACAAATTATAAACGAAAACGAGCAACAACTGTATTCTCTTTGCAAAATCGCATCAATAAAAATGAAGTGGGTGAAACGAAGTATACTATTTTTCTCTCTAATTGCATTCGGATTTTTTCTGATAATTCTAAACAAAACCATCGAACACGTCGCATAACAGCGGGGAAACGCTTCGCTTCGGCACAAGGCCTCGCTTGGGCTACGCCACATTCCTCTCCGTCACGCTTCTCGCTCCGCAAGAAGACGCGCCGACGCTAACGCCTACTTTGTAGGCTCAGCTACGAGGAACGTCGTCTCCCCTAGTTCGTTATACGACATTTTTAAAAATGAACATTCCAAACGAAATTTTAATCAAAGTAGATTTTTATGACGAAGAGGAGGAGGATAAATTCCAAAAATATCCAAACTTTCAATCTCTAAAAGAGTTAACCGAAAAATTAGTTTCAATACCAAAAGAAGAATTTTTAACATACCTCCTATTCAAAGAAAAAAAAGATTTTCCAGGCTTTCAATCGTATTCAGATTTCAAATCAAAGCTAGAAAAAAGCTTCTACCTATTTGAAGGTTACCTTACATTTAATTCCCAATCAATTCAGGTAAATTTTACAGGGAACTCTATGGATTCAGATTTAGTCCAAAGAATGGGCGAATCTATTAGCTTATGCATAATTAATAAGCTATATAATTTGTCGGAAGCCGATTGGAATATCCTATCAATAAAAACGACTAAAGACTTTGACTATCATTTAAATATAGCATCCACAGGAGAAGAATATGCCCAAGTTTATATTGAATGCAAAGGAAATACAAACCAAGATAATAAGTTAAAAAATCCTTCATTATCTACTCAAAAAAAATCAATTAAAGAAAAAAAAGAATACTTACAAAATCAAAAAAAAGAATCTAAGTTTAAAAATTTTCTTTATGGAGTAATCATATCTTTCGATAACAAAATTCAATCTTACACCAAAGCCTGGCTAGTAGACCCAGTCCCCTTTCCATTCGAAATGGAACCTTTTAACTACAAACTACTAACCAGACTAGAATATTATTACAATATACTAAACGAATTGACTCCGAAGGCAAAAATCACTGTATTATTATTAAATCGAATTCGTTTTATAGAGGAAAATTCCAATAGGCAAATATTTAATAATTCAAAAGTACCATTCGAATCAAGCTATGGAAAAAATATCGTAATACACAAATCGCTATTCAATCGATTATCAGTAATCAAATCAAGTAAAAGAATAAACGATTACGAAAATGATGATGAAGTATTTGGAAATATCTCTGCTCCACTCATGGATGCGAATGGGAACTATTATTTATTCTTCACTGGATTAACCACAAATTCCTTACAAATAATTATAGATCAAAATTTAAATGAAATAATTCACTTTGAGGAAGAACGCAAAACTACCCGAAGAAGACTTATCTGCAGAATATTAAAAAGTAAAATGGACGATCAATATGAGATTATGAAAAATATATATCATCAAGAAAAAAAAGATTTATTAGAATTTTATTTCTATGGAGATTTCATTTTTAACTCAAGCGGAAGAGTATTCGGAATAATTCCATTAGAAATTAAAAACGTCGTATAACAGCACCTTCCCGCTACGCTTCGGCACAAGGCCTCGCTCGGGCTACGCCAAATTGTCCTCCTGTCACTCGTTTGCATCCGCAAACTCCGTGCCAGTCCCTAACGTCCCGTCGGGACTCAGGGTCGGACAACTTCGGGAAGGCTAGTTCGTTATGCGACATTAGATTTAAATTAATTGAATAAATAAAAAAAAGGATAGAAAATACGATGAACATAGAAAAGACAAATATACCAGAAGATTTAGAATTAGCATCATTAGGCAAACGAATTAAAGCACATTTAGTAGATTTTATAGTTATGCTACCATTTCTTTCAATAATGATTTATGCGATGTTCAAATCACAGAGTTTAGGATTAAAATACTATTTTATGTTAACGATTTTCTATTCCATAATTTTCATCGGATATAGAATTTTCTTTGCATTCAAATATGGCGGAACATTAGGAAAATTAGCCGTTAAAATTAAAATAATTGGAAAAAACCAAGACAGCTTAAGTATAAGAGATTCATTTTTAAGAGAGATACCGCATATTTTCATCTATATTATCTTCATTATTAATGTTTACTTGATGTTTAGTTATTACAATGATAATGCTGAAACCTTAATTGCTTACGATTTTTCTTCTTATTTTAAAGAATTAGAAAAACAAGAACTCTTTCCTAATCTTTCAACTTATTACTATATTCTTTCAATTCTATTTATTCTTTTTAACAAAATGAAGAAAACACCACATGATTTTCTTGCAAATTCAATTGTCATTCTCAATGCTAAAAAATCCAACGTCGCATAACAGCAGGGAAACGCTGCGCTTCGGCACTTCCGGCCTCGCTTGGGCTGCGCCACATTCCCTTTCTGTCACTCGTTTGCATCCGCAAACTACGTGCCAGTCCCTAACGTCCCGTCGGGACTCAGGGTCAGGGAACGTCGTCTCCCCTAGTTCGTTAATTGCAATGTCCAAGAAAAAAGAATTTAAGATATTTTTGTTTCAAATTTTCGCTGAATATTTTTATTCAAGGCTGGTGAAAAGATAAATGAGAAAGACGAAGAATTAAGAAAAAAAAATAAAAGATATTTATTAAGGCTTAGTTTCTTTTAACGTCTTTCTCATTATTTATATTCATTGACTATTTTCTAGCACAGTTCTGTTTTACCAAACTCTGTTTGGGATATTCACGCGAAAATTGATTTAAGAAAAAGTATTTTTAAGAGAATTGATTTAACTTCTTTACCTTCCTATACGAATTCTTTACTACTCATTGGACACTGCAATTAACAGCGACTAACCGCTTCACTTCGGGACTTACGCCCTCGTTCGGTCTACGACACATAGGCTTCTGGCACTCCTCTTGCTTACGCAAGCGTCGTTCCAGTCCCTAACGTCCCGTCGGGACTCAGGGCCAGCCTACGTCGGTTAGTCTAGTTCGTTATGCGAAATTGCAGGGCGAGACTCGATTCCTGTTTGGCATGTAAAAATAATGTACCAAAAATCTCCTTAAAATATATGAATAAATTACAAGTAAGAATAGCAAAAGTCAGCGAGCAAAAAACTCTTGAGGAAATTCAATGGGAGGCCTCTTTGAATAATCCGGGTGATCGAGAAGTTCTATTGATAAATCCAGATGCAATTGAACTTCCAATTAAACAAATCGAGGCCGGCGGGGTTTTTGTCGCGGAGGTAGAAGGTTCAATATTGGGATTCGCTGCAGTTCTTCCTCGCGACGATGGAAATTCCGAACTTGATGCTATATTCGTTAAACCAAATGTGTGGCGAAAAGGTGTTGGTCGGGCACTCATTAAACGATGTTGTACCCAGGCAAAATTTTCGGGTGCGGATTTTTTACATGTAGTTGGGAATCCTCATGCTGAAGGTTTCTACAAATCATGCGGGTTTGAGCTCTTAGGCACCACACAAACTCGCTTTGGAGTAGGATTAAATATGAAAAAAAGCCTGCTACTAATTTAATATGCGATACTCTGTTAGCTAAATATCAAAGATTATTTAATTGGCATCAAAATTCCCAATATTTAATCAATATTGAAAAAAAAGTCCAAAAAAAAATATCAATTAACGAAAAAAACAATAAGAAGCTCTTCCTGAGTAGCCCTGGAACTTCGCATAACAGCAACTAACCGCTTCACTTCGGGACTGGCGCCCTCGTTCGGTCTACGACACATAGGCTTTTGTCACTCCTCTTGCTTACGCAAGCGTCGTGCCAATCCCTAACGTCCCGTACGGGACTCAGGGTCAGCCTACGTCGGTTAGTCTAGTTCGTTATACGCAATGTGCAAAAATTAAATTAATAAAAATGTTTAAAATAAGATTATTAGCTTCTATAATTGATGTAATTCTGCTAATAGCAGTAACCTATCTCGTGTCATTCTTTAATATAGAAAGCTACAATGTTCAACTTTCAATTAATCTTTCGATAGCGTTCGCCTATTTTTCTATCTTTAATAGTAAAATATTCAAGGGAAAAACCATCGGAAAAGCGATTTGCCAAATATCTGTCCAAAACCAATTTTTCGGAAATTTAAGTTTAATCAGATCTTGCTTAAGAGCATTTATTTTAATATTACCATTTTACATCCTATTTTACGATATTGAATCTGGAAATTTTACAAAAGATCAATACAAAAACATTCTCTCTTTAAAAACTTATTTTTCTGTCCCACTTTTATCTTTTATAATTATATCGAGTATTTTTGATATTCCTCTGCATAGAGGATTACATGAAATCGTAAGTCAAAGTGTAGTTATAAAAAATAAATATACTTATTTAGCATTTCCATATCAACGTAAAGTAATTATCTCAGCTTTTATTGGCTCAGTAATTATAACTTTAATTTCCTTAATTTTGAATATCTTCTTCATTGAATCAAAATATCCATCAGCAGAATCAAAGGAACACCTTAGTTTATTACAAATAGTAAATAATTATCCAAGTATCGTTTTTTTAAAAATCAAAAAAAATGATAATGAAATAATCATGAAAATAAATGTTCCCATTAATGAATTTGAAAATAATCTTCCAAAAATACTCAAGGAATGGAGATCACAAAAACAATCATCCTTTGACTTATATAAATGTAAAATCAACCTAACCTATATTTCGAAACCAAATTTCCAACTTAACGATTATACTAAATATTCTCGAACAGATGAATTAAATTCAAAAAAAATTCTATGTTCTCTTTACTGAATACTTGCACACAGCGTATAACAACGGCGAATCGCTGCGCTTCGGCACTTGCGGCCTCGCTTGGTCTGCGACACATTCCTCTCCGTCACGCTTTCTTGCGCTCGCAAGAAGCGCGCCGACGCTAACGCCTACTCCGTAGGCTCAGCTACGAGGAACGTCGATTAGCCTAGTTCGTTATGCGCAATTTGCTATTCTATATATGATTAAATGTCAAAATTGTAATATTACTTTAGAAAATCTTAAAACCACTTATGGCAAAATACTAATTTGTCCAAAATGCTTTGGTCATTATTATTCAGAAAATTCTATAAAAAACTTACTCAAAATAGATTTTTGGATGAAAGTAAAGAATAAGTCCAAAATTAGGAAATCTAGACTTATTTGCGGAAATTGTAATTCAAAAATGAAATTGCATATTCTTCCTAAAATTTTCAACTCTATCGAAATTGACATATGTAATAATTGCGAACTAATTTGGTTAGATAAAAATGAAATTGAAAGTTTGAATATTAATAATTCAGAATTCAACATTGAAAAAAAAGCAAAAACAAATGCCGAAATTGAATTCCTTCTAACAATCAATAGAATTCAACACAAACATCAAAATATAAAAAATGATGAAATTTTACATAGCCTATATAATACAAATTCAGAGAAATCGTCAGGGCTACTTCATTTTTTAATGACGCATCCTAAAAATGTATCGAATTTACCAAAGGAAATTGTAAATTTTATTAAGAAGCATTTTCAATAAACAAGAACTATTCGAACAATATTTTTAAAAGAATCTGTTTCAGAAAATAATACCCATAAGCAAACTGCGCATAACAGCGACTAACCGCTTCACTTCGGGACTTGCGCCCTCGCTCGGTCTGCGACACATAGGCTTTTGTCACTCCTCTTGCTTACGCAAGCGTCGTGCCAATCCCTAACGTCCCGTCGGGACTCAGGGCCAGCCTACGTCGGTTAGTCTAATTCGTTATGCGAAATAAATTAAAATTATTTATATAGAAGGTAAGGCCTTGAATAAATCTATAATATCTTTTCTTTTTCTCATAAACCTTCAAATTTTGCCACAAAATCTAGATTTCAATAATGTTAATCAAATAAAATCCTTTCTCAAAAAATCAGAATGGTATGAATTTTTGCGTTTAACTACAAACATTCAGGCCACTCGTTTGGTATTTTATGAAAATAGTTATATAGTTGAAGATCCTATTGAAGGTAGACCTTGCTTTGAAGGGAAAAACGGAACGTTTTCAATTCAAGGATCACAAGTATTATTTTATCCATCAATTGGATCCAATTGTCACACAGGATTTCCAAACAAAACAAGATGCCAATTAAATATGGATTCATCACATCCTTTTTACTCAATTTCTATTGAATGTGATAATGGTAAAAAATTTCATGCTTTAAATAGTCTTAAAGAAAATGGTCGAGATATAACCGCATTTGACTTAGAAAATATAGAAGTTTTTAGAAAAGATTTCAAAGTTAAATCTAATCTAAAAAGAAGAAGATATCCAGATAAAAATGCAGAACAAATTCTCTGTATTAACATTCATGACCAAAGCATTATGAAATTCATACCTAAAGGCGCCACTTTTCATTCCTTTGCAAAAACCAAAAACAAAGATACGATTGATGGCGTAGAAGATTTTTGGTATTTCGGTTTTCCAGAATATGATAAATATCCAGGAATAACTGTTAGCATTGAATTCGTAAATTGGACAGGAATTATGTGTGGAGCAAATGATCCGTATTCACAAGATTCCTCAGGTGATTTATTTTTCAATTACTGGGTATTTGGCGGATTTCTAAATTAAGAATTCAAAGTTAAAACAAAATTTACTTCGCATAACAGCGCCTTAACGCTTCGCTTCGGCACAAGGCCTCGCTCGGTCTGCGACACATAGGCTTCTGGCACTCCCCTTGCCTACGCAAGTGTCGTGGCCAGTCCCTAACGTCCCGTCCGGGACTCAGGGTCAGCCTACGTCGTTAAGGCTAGTTCGTTATGCGTAATAGCCTAAAACCAATGAAACAAATATTAATTTTAATTCTAATTCATACTTCTTTATGTTCATGCATGACGATGCATTTAAACTATCGATTATATCCTCAAACTATTCAAACAACAATTTCAATTGATTCAATTACTGCTTTAGAAGAGATAGAAGAAAGTTTTCTAAGAATTCATTTTTCTAAGCTAAACAAAGAATATACTTATGACAGTTGCTATTCTCTAAAAATAAAACAATTTTTCGATTGTAAATTTGACTCAAAGATTTCTGATAAGCCTCTTGAATATGTAAATGATGCGGATTATTACATAAATGAAAAAAAGGGATTTATCTATTATGACAGAGATTATGCTTTTATACATTCCAATCTAAAAGAAAATTTCTATTCTAATAGCAATGGTCAATTTGGATTTCCAAAATCCATCTCTATTTCTGAAGATGGACTTTCCAGATTAATTACTTATTATAAACCCAGACCTGATCTTAATGATATTTGTTACCATCAAAAATTTAACCCTAATTCCAATTCATTTGAATCTAAGGAAGATTGCGATAAAGTTTCTACAAAAATCAAATTCTTTCCTATGAAAAAAATAAAATTACCTAAATCAATTTACATAAGTATTGTAGAAGATAGATTTTATAAAAAAATAAAAAACATGTATATTTCTCCTAATTATAAAACATCTATCTGGCTAAACTTGGATTATTTTACTGAAAAAAAATTAGAAAATCCAAACATTTTACTTTATTTACTTTATCCTCCTTTTATACTTTTTGATATAATAACATTCCCTATTCAAATCTTTGTCGTTCCTTTTGGTAAAACTGCACTTGGTTAATACATTCCGGCTACTACGCATAACAGCGGCTACTCACTTCGCTTCGGCACTTCGGCCTCGCTTGGGCTGCGCCACATTTCCCTTCTGGCATTCGTTTGCATCCGCAAACTACATGCCAGTCCCTAACGTCCCGTCGGGACTCAGGGCCAGCCTACGTCGGTTAGTCTAGTTCGTTATACGACATGACAAAAAATTGAATCAATAATATGAAAAAAAATATAAAAAAATTTATCCTGACTTTAATTTTAGCAAACTCTGCACTTTTTTCTCAAGGTTCAAAAGCAACTATAGAAACCGGAATTAAGGCGCAAAAAGCTGAATTCATTCCCTATGAATATAGTAGAGACAAAACCGATGCTGAACCTTATTGGGGATATAAAGTAAATGATTTAAGGAGCAATACTAAAACTATTAATCCTTTCTTCTTCATTTATAAAAATCTTGAAAATGGTTTTGGGTTTGAATTTGAATACTCCAAAATTCAAATGGAAAGAGCTAATTATGATATTGATAATGTATATAGAATAAACAATACTATACAATATGAACGTTATAAAGAATATTTAAGATATAATGAAAGAAATGATTATAAATTAAATTTCTTCTTTTATCTTTCTCCGGAATCAAAAGAGTATTTTGCGATTGGCGGTGGAATTAGAAAAATTGATAGAATCAGAAATATTTCAAAAGACAATTTTACTGCTGAAGAAAAAATAATTGCCCTAGGTCCTCAAATTGTTCTAAAATCAAAAATTCCTATTACTGATCAGCTTTCCCTTAATCTTGGATTAGATTTCTATCATACTCAAGGTAAAAGAGATTACTATTACCTTGATTCTAACCTTTATTACTTTCCATCTGGTACTTTTGCTGATTTTGCATTTATTAAAGGAAATGGAAAAACCAAAGGTGTATTTCAAGGATATGAAGCGAACATATCTTTGAAATACAATTTCCTAGAAAACTTCAACCTTGCTTTCGGCTACAATTACAATTATTCATATTTTAAATATGAAGACTTGAATGATACTTATTTCTCGTATTCTTCTTTTAGAAATTCTTATGGTTTCCAAAATAGCAAGCTCTCGAATGGAAAAGAAATTATTAGAGGATTTTATATATCAGCCTCTACCGTATTCTAATTGTCACGTCGTATAACAGCGTCTTCCCGCTACGTTTCGGCACAAGGCCTCACTCGGCCTCCGGCAAATTCCCTTCCGGCACGCTTCTTGCCCAGCAAGAAGGCGCGCCGACGCCAACGCCTCCTGCGGAGGCTCGGCTACAGGGAACTTCGGGAAGACTAGTTCGTTATGCGACATGACTAACTTAAAATATAAATTACGCTTTTTCAAATTCGAACTTTTCTTTTAAATTTAATTTTCCATATTTGATTTAATATTGAATTTCGGATAAGTAAAAATACAAATAACTCATGATTAAAATAAATAGTATAAAAATTATAAACGTTGGACCAATAAAAGAGATAGTGTTAAATTTTGATAAGTCTTTCAACATTATCTGTGGAGAGAATGGTATTGGAAAAACAACAATACTAAATTGCCTAGCTCAATCTTTCTCTAATAATCATCTATCTCTTAAAAAAAAAGCCAGTAGTGAAAAGGGATTCTGGCAAATAGATGTAAATATAAATGATAAAAAAATAGAAAATGAAATTACCATAGATGCATTTCATCCAAACGAATATAAAAGCACCAATAAATTTTATTTTTATGAAAATTCAATAGATGTAATAGTCTTCAAGACACATCGAGATATCGAATATATGCGACTTAATTCACTATCAACAGATCCAATAAAAAGTATTGGGAATTTTGCTCAAGAAACTTTGAGCGGTTCGTTGTCAGCTGACTTAAAAAATTGGTTTGTAAACAGATATTTATTTTCTGCACAAAAAGGAACCTTAGACGAAAACCAAATTAAGAATTTTGAAATAGCCAAGAAATGTTTTACATTCCTAAATCCCAGAATTTCTTTTAGTAAGGTAATACCAGATTCTTTTGATATTTTAATTCATGACGAAAAGGAGGAAATATACTTTGAATATTTATCATCTGGCTATAAATCATGCATTGCGCTGTTACTTGGACTTATAAAAGAAGTTGAATTTCGTTATAAAAACCCCAGCAAGTTTATTCGAGACTTTGACGGAATTGTATTTATAGATGAATTAGATTTACATTTACACCCAGAATGGCAAGCGATGATCTATAAAACCTTAAAAGTTATTTTACCAAATGCTCAAATTTTTACTTCTACACATAGTCCGCATATTATTCAAATTGCTAATCCTGAAGAAATAATCGCATTAACTCTCAATGAAAATAAGGAGATTACCTTTAATCCAATATTTAATTCCGAATTTGGATGTCAAGGTTGGACAGTCGAAGAAATTTTAGTTGGTGTAATGGGGATGACGGAGACAAGAACTGATCAATATTTGGAAATAATCGAAAAATTTAACTTAGCAATTGAAAGTGAAGACTATCTAAGCGCAAAATCTAACTATAATATACTTGATAGAATGCTTCATCCCGAAAATTCATTAAAAAAAATTTTCAGAATCCAATTAGCCGGCATGAGCAAAAATGATAAAGATTGAAAGAACGCAAAAGCCTCCAGAACTAACCGAATCATTGCAATCAGAACTAACCAAAGAATTTATACAGACTAATAAATCTGTCTGGAATATTGATTTTTTAAAGAAGAAACTTTTAGAATACTCCAACAATAAGTGCTGTTATTGTGAAACAAATATAACAGAAGAAAGCAAATACTTAGAAGTTGATCACTTCCATCCAAAAGAAAAGTATAAAAATGAAGTTTTAGAATGGAACAACCTATTACCATCGTGTAAAAAATGCAATGGTACTAAAAAAGATCATGATACAATATTAGAACCAATAATTGATCCTTCATTCATCGATCCAAAAGCTCACCTAAAATATTGGCATTACAGAATAAAAGGAAAAGATGACCTTGGAAAACTCACAATTTCAGTTTTGAATTTAAATAATCCAGACAGGCTCGTAAAAAAAAGATATCAAATAGGAAACGCAGTACAAGAAAAATTAGAAGAATTGAATGAATTAACGAATGAAGTTTTAACAGGGCTTAATACAAGCACAAGAAGAATAAATAGAATTACCAATGGTTTAAAAGATTTAATGAAAGAAGGATTACCCAATTCTGCTTATTCTGCAACTACAGCCGCTATCATCTTGACAAATGCCGATTTCATCGAACTTAAGAATTATTTCCAAACACTAAGGATATGGGATAGTGAATTGATTCAATTAGAGAATGATATTTCGAAAGCAGCTCTTGAAATTCAAGCATAATAAATAAAATAAAATTCATATAAATTACATATATAATATATAACAACAGAAAACTATTTTTTTGTTATTCGAATGAATCATTTTTTATGCCCATGAATTCAATATTTTGTATAACATTCTTTCTAACAACATTTCCTTATGGCAAGTCACGTCGCATAACAGCAACTAACCGCTTCGCTTCGGGACTTCGCCCTCGCTTGGTCTGCGACACATAGGCTTTCTGTCACTCGCTTGCATACGCGCCAGTCCCTAACGTCCCGTTCCGGGACTCAGGGTCAGCCTACGTCGGTTAGTCTAGTTCGTTATGCGTAATCACAAAACCAACATGAACAAAGAATACAGAACGATAATCATCCTAGAAAAAAAACAAGGCGTAACCAAGTTTGTATTTGGACATTCCATTCTCTGGGACAAAACAGAACTTGATTACCAAATTACAGATTGGAGAAAAATAGAAATTTCTAATTTCATAATATGGTTTGCTGATATTTCGGAAACTGAATTATCAGGAATCGAATCAGGATTTCAAGAGAATAATTTCAAATTCAAAGGAATACAACTGTGCAATGAATCTACATATTCATATGAAGACAATCAGTTTCTAGAACCAGATTCAACAAAATTCAACCCATTCATCACGCTTTGCACTAAAAGAAAAATTTACTATCGAAAACTTAACTACCTCTCCGGTCTTGACCAATATATACAAGAACGAGAAATTACCTTTAATAAATTAAAAGAAAACTTTGGCATAGACTTGATCGTATACCCATTTATGCTAGAAACTTTTTCTATTTATAGACCTACCAGATTATTCTTTCGATTACATGGAGATAAAGAGAAAAAAGATGCCTTAATCATTAAGGCGTATGATGAATTCGGCTATTACCATGAATCAAAAGTCGAAATTATACTATTTAACGATATGGAAGAACAGTTTTTTTATAAATTTGACCTAAATACGTTATATACAAAAAACAGAATAGAGTGTGGTTTCAATCCATCACGCGCAATTATAAAAGTTACCAACACATTAAATGAAATAATATATAAAACAGATAACTATTTTATTAAGAAGATTGTATTAACTATGGGAATAGGGAAAACACCAATTCAAACTGATTCAGGTATAGTTCGGCCTTTTACTAGTCAAACATTTGAAATAGGTGGCAATGACTAATTATACTTGGGACGAACATCTTTCAACAGTAAAGTCAATACTAAATCATGACAAGCTATCAACAATTCCGCTGATAGAATACAAAACTGAATATCAAAATAAAATGCATCTACTCCTAGGAGAAGAATTCCGAACGGAAAAAAATGCCGAAATTTTCATAATAGATCCATATTTCACTTCAGATGAATTTAATTTCTTAATCAATGCCTTCGGGCAACATGGCGAAAGCTACACATTTCATATAATAACTAAATACGAATTTATTAAAGGAAAAGCAAAGTCAAAATTCCCTTTCATGAAAAACAAAGTAAATAAAAAAATCGTGATAGAGGAAACTCTTAAAATAAGCAGAAAAATCACAGAAGCAGGTATATTCAAAGCTATAAACATATACCATTCCACCTTCCAAATGCACGATAGATACCTATTCATGAACAAAGAAAAAAACAATAACAAGTTTTTTGTTCTAGGGTCATCAATAAACCAAATATTCCAAAATTATTCTTATATTATACGTATAAACGATAGTCATTTCAAAAACATGATTCTGAACTACGTAACCATGCTGCTCGAAAATGTTAAAAAAAATAATTAACTTTATAATTTCAAAAAATAATTATTTCCGTTATTTGATACGATTAAAAAAAGGTAAACTTTATTCAAATAATCTTAACCTTGAAGTAATCTATAACAATGACATATTTTCTTTCGTAAATAATTCCAATTACGTTAACAAATTTGAAATTCTAAACAAATTTACAGATGAATTTGCAGATCACTTACTGAATAAAACTGAATTCGACAAAGAATTTCAAAATTATGGAAAAATCGACAAAAGAAATTACATCTACACATACTGTTTATCTAGCATAAAAATAGATACTCCAAAAATAATAAATCTAATCAAGGAAAAAGAGCATACAAATTTCATAAAGGCATATATTATAGTTCACCGCATAGTAAGTTTACCGCAAATTATATATGATACTGAAATTTTACATACTTGGTTTATGAACAAAGAAATTCGTGAAAATGAGCTGAATGTATTTTCAAAAGAAAACACTATCTTGATTTTACAAAAACTCACCAAAGCTAAATCAAAATTAATAAACAGACATTTGAAAAATCTAAATCTACTCTGGAACCATTATCCAACCCTAGATTCAGCCTTTTCAAAATTAGTTTCCACCCAAATTCTAGAAAACGAACATTTAAATGAGTATAATTATAATTTAGCGGTTAAAGCTCTTCAAACTAACGAAGATTTAATTACTACTTTAAAAAAAATTAAATTAAAAATTGACCCCTTCTCCAGAGAAACTCAATACAGACAATGGCTAATCGATATTCGTAAATTCGATTTCATATATAAATTAATTTCTTCTGAGTTAAATAGAGAAGACCCACTGCGCATTAGCTATGAAAAACAAGAAGAATTACTAAAAAAATTGAGGCAAATAGATAATAGTTTGTGACTACGCATAACAGCACCTTCCCGCTACGCTTCGGCACAAGGCCTCGCTCGGGCTGCGCCAAATTGTCCTCCTGTCACTCGCTTGCATCCGCAAGCTACGTGCCAGTCCCTAACGTCCCGTCCGGGACTCAGGGTCGGACAACTTCGGGAAGGTTAGTTCGTTATGCGATATGCCTAAATCCATTTTACATAATATTCAATTAAGAGGAATTTCATGAAACATAAAGTATTTATTAGCTACCATCACAAAAATGATCAGCTTTACAAAGATTTACTAATTCAAAAAAATATCGAAAATGAAATTTTCATTGATTCATCAGTCGATACCGGAGAAATCTCCGACAGTCTGACGGACGAAGAAATTAGAGTTAAAATTCGAGATGAATATTTAATTGATTCAAGCGTAACAATACTACTAGCTGGGACAGAAACAAAAGCAAGAAAACATATAGACTGGGAAATTTACTCGAGTATGTATGATGGCAAAGTAAACAAAAAATCAGGTATTCTCGTTATTAATTTACCAAGTACAAATTGCAAATATTTCACCGCAGCACACGAAAATGAACAAAAAATATATCCAGCTGATTTTACTTGGACTAACATCCAAACAAGAAAGGAATATGAAGAGAGGTATCCGTATTTACCAGATAGAATTATAGATAACCTTATTTCAAAAAAATCAAAAATCTCCATTACCAATTGGGATACCATTTATAACAATCCGACAGCATTGAAATTTTTAATTGATGCTACTTTCAACGATCGATCCCAAGCGGAGTATGATTTATCAAGACCAATGAGAAGAAAAGATGGATAACGATATATACTCAATTATACACATTTATTTCGACAAAAACTTAAATTTAATCTTCCATGTTAATAATTTTATTATCATTATCTTTCTTATATTCTGCGGAATATATTCATTTATTATATTAAAAAGCCTGATTAAGCATAATAGCATCGAAATCGATGAGGCAAAAATAGGAATTGGTGACCAGAAAATAAAGCTAAAAATAAACAACCTCGATAGACAAATCGCATATCAAATTTGGGTTGAACTTAATACTAGAAAAATCGGTCTCGAATTTGATGAAAATGATGTAATAATTGAGTTATATAACTCTTGGTATGATTTTTTTAAAATAACAAGAGAGTTAATTAAAAGTATACCAGCCAGCAAACTAAACAATAAAAACACAAAGCAAATTATAATGACTGCTATCGAAGTTTTAAATATAGGAATACGCCCGCATTTAACTAAATGGCAAGCTAAATTTCGTAGATGGTATGATTTAGAATCAAAAAAAGAGTCGTCCAAAAAACTCAGTCCCCAAACAATTCAAAGGAAGTTTCCAGATATCGATATACTGATTTCAGAAATCCGAACTGTTAACCAAAGTATGATAAATTACAAAAATCTTATGTATGATATTATTAGCTAAAGCGGCACATCGCATAACAGCGACTAACCGCTTCACTTCGGGACTTGCGCCCTCGCTCGGTCTGCGACACATAGGCTTCTGGCACTCCTCTTGCTTACGCAAGCGTCGTTCCAGTCCCTAACGTCCCGTTTCCGGGACTCAGGGCCAGCCTACGTCGGTTAGTCTAGTTCGTTACACGACATGTGGCAAAAATAATTGTAAACTTATAATTTGGGTAAAAGAAATTAAAAAAGTCTTGAATTTGTACCGTTATTCCGGCACACTTGAAAAGTGATAGAATTTACAGCTTATAAAGGCGAAAAATTCACTGTTGAATGGTATTTTGATGAAAAAGAAAAATCTGATGTTCTAGATTATTTTAATGGTCTTCCAGATGATTTAAAGATTAAAACTTTAGCTTTGTTCAAAAGATTTGCTGACATTGGTGAAATCAAAGACAAAACTAAATTCAATTTTGAAGGAGACTCTCTTTTCGCTTTCAAACCAATTCCTCACAGGTTTCTTTGTTTTTTTGTAAAAGGGAAGAAAATAGTCATTACTAACGCTTTTGTTAAAAAAACGGATAAGCTACCTAAAAACGAAAAAATTAGAGCTATTAAAAGAAGGGAAGATTATGAAACAAGAAGTAAAAAAGGCATCTACTACTAAATCTACATTTGATCGTTTAATGAAAGATAAATCCTTCAAAGCTAAATTTGAGAAGGAATATGATGCTCTAAATCTTTCTGAAACATTAATTGAACTTATGGAATCACAAAAAGTAACCGTTAGAGAACTTTCAAAAAAAGCAAATGTATCAAGCACGGTGATTCAAGAAATTAGAAGTGGGAAACAAGATAATCCAACTTTACTAGTCCTTTCTAAATTAATTCACACTTTAGGTGGTGAAATAGTAATTAAGAAAGGGAAGAAAACATTAGCTAGTGTATAAGCCACACGTCGTATAACAGCGGCTACTCACTGCGCTTCGGCACTACGGCCTCGCTTGGGCTGCGCCACATTTCCCTTCTGGCATTCGCCTGCATACGCAAGCTACATGCCAGTCCCTAACGTCCCGCTGGGACTCAGGGTCGGGAAACGTCGAGTAGCCTAGTTCGTTATACGCAAGGTCATAAATCTATGGATATAAAAAATATTTTTTCAAGAAGGCAAAAGATACTGAGAAATCAATTTCCAGATGTATATCAGTATACATTTATGTCTGAAAATTTAAGAACACAAATTGTAAGGATAATAAATAAAGCATCTAGGCCAGAGGAAAAACTAGGCTCAGACAATTCCTCCAATCTATTTAGAGAAATACGAAATATACTTTGTGATGAATATGGATTATTCTTTTTAACAAATGCCAACCATTATAATAATCCCGAAAATGATGTAATCACATTTGTGCTAACTGAAAAAAATATCGAAAGGGTGCTAGATGCGATTGAATTATTTCTGGAAATATTCAGAAATTTACAGATATCTTTTTCGAAGCCAATGCTCTCCATAGATGATGCAACTTCAATAATTAACCAACGATTTAAAGAAGCAGGATTCGGGTTTAGATTTGAAAACGGTCAAGCAATCAAATTAGATTCAGACTATCTGCATAATGAAACAGTGAAAGAAACAATCAAACTAATTCATGATAAAAAATTCAAAAGCGTAAACGAAGAATTTCTGAAAGCTCATGAACACTTTAAAAAAGGAAACTTCTCTGAAACAATAGTAGAAGCATTAAAATCATTTGAATCAACCATGAAGCTTATTTTAAAAAGTAAAAACATTAAATACAAGCAGGAAGATACTGCCAGTATATTATTAAAGCACTTATTCGAAAATAATTTCATTCCGCCATACCTAAGCAATTATCTTAACAATTTAAAATCTATCTTAGAAAGCGGAATACCAACAATTAGAAACAAAACTGCCTCTCATGGTAAGGGTGATAAAGAAATCGAAATAACCGAAAATTTAGCTTTGTTTACTCTAAATATAACTGGTTCAAGTATAAATTTTCTACTTAAAAATCTGTAAATATGACCCAGCGTATAACAGCGACTAACCGCTGCGCTTCGGGACTTCGCCCTCGCTTGGTCTGCGACACATAGGCTTCTGGCACTCCTCTTGCTTACGCAAGCGTCGTTCCAGTCCCTAACGTCCCGTTCCGGGACTCAGGGCCAGCCTACGTCGGTTAGTCTAGTTCGTTATGCGCTATAGCGGTTAAATATGAAATACAAGAAATTTCTAAAATCCTCAACCGATGAAAATAAAATATACACCTACCCTTTTCAAATTGGCCTTCAAACACTTGAAATTGTTAACGCAAATCTATTTTATATCATTTTCACAGATACGGCAGCAAGTTTACAGGTTAAAAAGGAAAATGGTATCCAAGAAATATATAACAAAATGAAACTCGATGGAGCCTCAGATAAAAACATTGAGAAAGGGATGGAATATTTTAAAGAGTATGAAATAATTCTGAAATCTTCTGTATATATGCGCTTCTTAACTGAAATGGTAGCTCAGTGGGAATTTTATCTGAGTGAAATGCAAAAGTTTATGCAATTGAATATAAATCTGATTAATCCCGAAATATTAAATAACACATTAAAAAAACAATTTGATCGGCTAACAAAATTAGAAATTTTAAAACAAATAGATACAATAACAATCATCGTCGATAATAAATTAAAAATTAATGAATCTGACAAGGAATTACTCTCTGAGATGTTTCTTCTGAGGAATCTAGGCCAGCACAACAGATGGGAATGCGACGAAAAATATTTACACTTATCAAAACAGGGTAAAAAGTGGGAACTTGGCCACTTACGCATGATTAAACAAGAAGAAGTAACGGAAATGTATCGAGCATTTAGTAGCACGATTCGAACAATAACAGAAGCTTTATCCCTGAAATTTGAAAAAGGACAACATAATTTAGACTAAATCAAAACCGCAACAGCGCATAACAGCGACTAACCGCTTCGCTTCGGGACTTACGCCCTCGCTCGGTCTGTGACACATAGGCTTCTGGCACTCCTCTTGCTTACGCAAGCGTCGTTCCAGTCCCTAACGTCCCGCAGGGACTCAGGGTCGGGAAACGTCGAGTAGCCTAGTTCGTTATGCGAAAATTTCCCGGCGCTTTATTTTTAATAGGTTGCGAGCGTCCGTGCTCGCTAAAAAAGGCAAAAAAGTAGTTGTTACCAATTCGGGAACAAGCTTCTATTGATTTGTGAGGGTTATATCAAGAAAAATTCTAAGGGATTTCTACTCTATTCCTAAATACTCGGACTCTAAAACCCCTATAGAAGTTTGGTTTAAAGATACTTCCAGAGCTAGTTGGAAATCTCCTTCTGATATCAAAGAAAAGTATAGAAATGCTAGTTTTCTTAAAAATAATAGGATCGTTTTCAATATACACGGGAATAAATACAGGCTAATTGTGAAAGTTCATTACAATTTACAAACTGTTTTCATTAGATTTATTGGAACTCACGAACAATACGATAAAATCAATGCTGAGGTGATTTAAATGAACATTAAACCTATTAAGAATCAAAAAGATCACTTAGAAGCTCTTTCTGAGATAGAAAAACTTTGGGATGCTAAAAAGAATACTCCCGAATACGATAAATTAGATGTTTTAATAACATTAGTTGATGCTTACGAAACTAAACACTACCCTATTGAAGATCCGGATCCAATTGAAGCTTTAAAATCCGTTATGGATGACATGAATATGAAGAGTGTTGATTTAGGAAATCTAATCGGTGGAAGAAGTCGTGCCACTGAAATCTTAAATCGAAAAAGAAAACTTACTTTAGAAATGATTAGAAAAATTAATCAAAATCTTGGAATTCCAACTGACATTCTTGTAAAAGAATATAAAGTCAAGACTGCTAAGACGGGAAGAAAAAGAACGCCGTCCGTGGCGTAATTCATACAACAAGCCCGAAAACTTCGCATAACAGCAACTAACCGCTTCACTTCGGGACTTACGCCCTCGTTCGGTCTACGACACATAGGCTTTTGTCACTCCTCTTGCTTACGCAAGCGTCGTGCCAATCCCTACCGTCCCGTTCCGGGACTCAGGGTCAGCCTACGTCGGTTAGTCTAGTTCGTTACACGAAATTGGTTTAAATCTAATCATTAAAAATGAAAATTCAATATGCCTCAGATTTACATTTAGAGTTTCCTGAAAACAGAAAATTCCTATCAGAAAACAACATTATACCAAATGCTGAAATTCTAGTTCTGGCTGGTGATATAATTTCAGATAATAATCGAAAGAATGCTGAAAAATTTTTTGAAAATTGGACAAAGCAATTCAAGTTTGTTATTCATGTCCCAGGAAATCATGAATTCTATTCTGGAGAAGTATTATATTCTTATCCAAATTACTATAAAGAGATATCGAAAAATTATTTTAAAATAAACAATAAGACTATCGAAATTGAAAACGTTAGATTAATCTGTTCCACGCTATGGACAAACATTCCTATAAAACTTAAAAATGAATTCGAGACAAAAAGTAACGATTATAAACTAATCAAATACTCTAAAAAACAAATTGAAAAAAGATTAATCACCATTGAAGATACGAATCTTTTTCATGATATTTCTGTTAAATTTATTGAAAGTGAACTCGCAAAGCCATTCCAGGGAAAAACAATTTTGGTTACTCATCAACTGCCAAGCTTTGAATTAATCCTAAATTCTGATAAGAATGAACTAATTAATCACTATTGTGCAACAAACTTAGAAAACATTTATGCTAATAACAATATTGATTTTTGGATTTTTGGCCATTACCACAGAACTGTTAACAAAAAGTTGTTAAATACTACATTTGTTTCTAATCCTCTCGGATACATGAATGAAGACCAAAAAAATAACTTTTCTAAGTCTGCTATTATAGAAGTTTAATCATCAAAAAACCAACTTCGTGTAACAGCACCTTCCCGCTACGCTTCGGCACAAGGCCTCGCTCGGGCTACGCCAAATTGTCCTCCTGTCACTCGCTCGCATACGCAAGCTACGTGCCAGTCCCTAACGTCCCATCCGGGACTCAGGGTCGGACAACTTCGGGAAGGCTAGTTCGTTATGCGACATTAATTAAATGAAACTAAAAATAAACAAAATAATAACAATAATATTATCTGTAGTCTTATTAATATACTCTTCCATTTTTGTTTACTCAATAGCCAGAGCATACGAAATAAGAAATAAATCTTCGGTAATTAACGATGTAAAAATTGAAAAATCAATAATTTCCGATAGATTGCTTAAACCGAATTATATTTTCATATGTGAATCAAATTCAATTACGTTACCATCTGAAATCTGCCAAAACTTCAGGGAAAAATATCCAAAGCTATGTAATCAACCAAATTTATCTCTGGTTTATAACCAATATAACATCTGTGATTCTAATAATTATAGAAACGAAGTCCCATTCGGAAATGTCTCATGTTCAGAACATATATTCCATCTTTTACAAACAAAATTTGATAGCTCGTTTTTTATACCTTACGATGAATTTATTTACGAATCAAAAAGTTTAGTATTTTTAAATATTCTCTTTGACTTTCATCAAGACACATCCATCGATTTATTGCGACTTGAAAATAAACAACTCGAGATATTTTCAAAAACAAATATCTCTATAATTACCAAAAATGGAAGCTTATTACATCTAGTTCTACCGAGTGAAGTAATTAAAAAT
The DNA here is from genome assembly GCF_004770145.1 of Leptospira bourretii. Lineage (NCBI taxonomy): Bacteria > Pseudomonadati > Spirochaetota > Leptospiria > Leptospirales > Leptospiraceae > Leptospira > Leptospira bourretii. The sequence continues at coordinate 527,887 of NZ_RQFW01000019.1, forward strand.
TTAATTTCAATAATTCCGTATTCAGAATTTACTGATTGCGAAACAATTAAAAGTATTCCAAATTAACGTCGCATAACAGCACCTTCCCGCTACGTTTCGGCACAAGGCCTCACTCGGCCTACGGCAAATTCCCTTCCGTCACGCTTCTTGCTTCGCAAGAAGACGCGCCGACGCCAACGCCTACTTCGTAGGCTCGGCTACAGGGAACTTCGGGAAGGCTAGTTCGTTATCTGCAATTGGCGAAAAATAAATAAAATACAATTAACATGAAGAATATTTTTTACTCTATCTTTCTACTTATATTAACATGTCAAACTTCGGATAATTCGAAAAATGGTATCGATGAAAAATTTGAAACCCAATTTACCAATGCCGATATATTAAATATTAGAAAAACTCCTTCCCTAAGTTCAGAAATTATAAATCAAATTCCATTTGGCTCAAAAATTTCTACTTCTAATAAAAACATTCAAGAATCTTATGCTGAAAGAATTCATTCATGGCACTTCGTAAAAGAAGCAAATGGTTTCGTCCTAGACTACTTTCTACAAAAAAACGATATTTTTCCATCTATAAAAAAGATGGAATTAAAATCATCATACTCTTACAATCAGTGCAATCCTTATGGTATTGGAATTTATAAAACAATAGCATTACAAAACAATAAAACCTATTATACTGATGAGTTTATTGATTTTGATCTTGGGACAAAAAAAATATTTAATGGAAACTATCAAATTAAAAATGATTCAATTTCTATTAATTTAGAAGAAATCGAAACCCAAAGCATATCTTATTCTGATGGAATAGCAAAAATATCTGAAAAAAATATACCGAAAGAGAAAAAAACAAACAATATCGTACTATTTTGGAAAGATAGCATAAAGGGATTTATCACAGACAACCAAGAGAAATATCTTGATTCTACGAATTACAATGTTGATCTCAAAAAATGTATCTTTACAAATAAAAGATGTAAACATTACGATCCATTTGCTGCAGATTGCTCAGAAAAATTTGCAAAGTCAGGTATTTGTGATCAAATTGGCTATTTTTGTAAAAGATAAAAAAATACACTTATACATCGCCAACTGCAGATAACAGCGACTAACCGCTGCGCTTCGGGACTTACGCCCTCGCTTGGTCTGCGACACATAGGCTTCTGGCACTCCCCTTGCCTGCGCAAGTGTCGTGGCCAGTCCCTAACGTCCCGTCCGGGACTCAGGGCCAGCCTACGTCGGTTAGTCTAATTCGTTATGCGCAAGACTATAAAAAAATGAAAAACAAAATTTTAAATGAATTAAAAATCTTCATAATTAGCAATTTTAGAAAATCACCCAGAAGATTAAGAGATTTTCTTTTTTTCGATAATTATATACTTTATACAAAATTAGATTCTGATAAAATTTTTCAAAATCTAAAAATACTTACTAAAGATAAATACTTTCTTAGAATTGTTAATAACCAATTTCAAATATATAGACATCTTGACTATAGAAATTCCGTTATGCCTTATCTTCAAGGGACTATATTCCCAGAAGCGAAATTCTCATTTATATCAATACGAGTTCGAATTCATTGGGTTAGTAAATTAACTCAAATAATCTTCTTTTTAATTTTAGGTATAAATTCATTTAACTTAATATATAAATATTTATTTTATCATAAAAATATAAGTAGAGAATTTATTATAATACCTATTTTCGTTGCATTCCTATATGGTCCGACCTATTTATTTGTAAAAGAATCCAGAATATATAAACTTTTCATTATTGAAACTTTAAAAGTAAAAAGAATAAGATTCAAAAACTGAAAATGTATTTAACCAAAAAGAGCGGTTAACATTACTTACCTTATAATATTCAATTATTTAATATTTAAATTAATGTAGTCAATTTATTTAAATATAGTCCAGCGCATAACAGCGACTAACCGCTTCACTTCGGGACTTACGCCCTCGTTCGGTCTACGACACATAGGCTTTTGTCACTCCTCTTGCTTACGCAAGCGTCGTGCCAATCCCTAACGTCCCTTCAGGGACTCAGGGAACAGCCTACGTCGGTTAGTCTAGTTCGTTATGCGTAATTGTGCAAAAATAATTTAAGAATTTTAAAATGACTTCTACAAAACACCTAGCAGTATTCAGCTTAATTCTTATTTTAACATTCGATTGCAAAAGTAAAATTAATGAATTTCAAAAAACTCAACAATACATTGTAATTGCAGTTCCAGAGAGTTATATAAGAGAAAAACCTGATTTCAATTCAAAAATAGTAGGATCTGTGCCTTTTCATACACGAATTGCCATTACAAGAGATACAAAGGAAAATATCGGCCCACCTGGATGGGATAAAATAACATTTCAAAATATTACTGGATTCATAAACCTCAATGAGATTAGAAGCGATGAAATACCTCTTAAAATTTTAAGATCCAAAAAATCTTCCGATGGGAAATTCGAATTGATTGAGTTAAATTCTAAAGATTCGGAACAAAATTTTTGCGGGTTCTGGCATTCAGGATTTTGTACAATGCAGATAATCGATTTAGAGAATCAAAAAATTATATTTGAAAAAATAAACTATAAATTCGAAGATTTCTTAGATGAAAAGAATATAGTTATATCTTATGGGGGAGGTGAAAGTTGTGATGAGCATTTTCGGTATCTTAACATCAATTTGGAAACATTAGAAGAATCAATTTTCCTAAAATATAGTTTTGAAACAATTAACTGTAATGAAGATAATAAAAGTAATAAATATATTCATCACCTCTGTATTAAAAATAACTGTTTTACAATAAATGAAGGAGAATCTTCTTATACAATAAAAAATGACAATACTGGAATTTCAAAAATTGTAGAATCGGAAGACCATTTTAAATTCAAAAGAAATACATGGAAAAATCCCGAAATAGAAATAAATGGAAAAAAATACAATTTTCTTGAATATTTTTATAAATAGAGCACAACTACGCATAACATCCGCTAACCGCTTCGCTTCGGGACTTGCGCCCTCGCTCGGTCTCCGACACATAGGCTTCTGGCACTCCTCTTGCTTACGCAAGCGTCGTTCCAGTCCCTAACGTCCCGTTCCGGGACTCAGGGCCAGCCTACGTCGGTTAGTCTAGTTCGTTATACGCAATGGGTAAAAAATCATTCAAATTTTGGAAAGAATTTATCTTGACAACTTGTCAACATCTCGCATTCTCAAACTATTATGAAATCCTATGCAGTTGGCGAATTAAAATCCCACTTTTCTGAAGTTCTTGAATATGTTAAGAATGGTGAAAAAGTTGGGATTCTTTTTGGAAAAAACAAAAAAACTATCGCTATGATTGTTCCGATTAACCAAAAGTCTGATGCCAAAAGAAAAATTGGCCTGCTTGATGGAAAAGTTAAAATAACTTTTGAAAAGAATTTCTCCATTACCGAAGAAGAATTCTTAAACTTTTAATGACTTATTTATTAGATACTCATGCTTTACTTTGGGTAATTGGTGATTCAAAACAATTAAGTAAAAATATCATCAAAATAGTTCAGGACCAAGAAAATCAAATTTTAGTTAGCGCAATCTCTTTATGGGAAATTTCCTTAAAATTCAAACTCGGAAAACTTAAACTTTCGGGGTTTAAGCCGGAGGAAATTCCAAAATTACTTGAAAAATTAAACATAAATATAATTGAGCTGAGCCAAGAAGAAGCGTCTTCTTACCATAACTTGAAAGAAGATTTTCATAAAGATCCATTTGACCGAATGCTCATTTGGCAATGTATATCAAGAAAACTAACGTTCATTTCTAAAGATTCAGAGATAAAGAAGTATAAAATATCTGGATTAAAAACCATTTGGTCTTAATTACCCACTGCGTATAACAGCGGGGAAACGCTGCGCTTCGGCACTTACGGCCTCGCTTGGTCTGCGACACATTCCCTTTCTGTCACTCGTTTGCATCCGCAAACTCCGTGCCAGTCCCTAACGTCCCGTCGGGACTCAGGGTCAGGGAACGTCGTCTCCCCTAATTCGTTATGCGAAATAATTTAAAATTTAAAAGATTATGAATAAAAAAATAATACTAACTCTCTTTCTATCTACTTCAATCTGGAATGGAATTTCATCAGAATCATTAGAAAGGAAAAGAATAAACCTTCTTGTTTCTCCAGTTGGCTTTTTACAGACAAACACTAAATACTTTACAAACGAAACGGAAAGCTCCCCAAATATTCATTTTCTATATGGAATTACAAACAATTTCTTTGTTGGTTTCAACTATGGTGTTGGATTAAGTTCAAAACAAAAAAATTATAGTTATCAAGGATCATTACCTGGATCTACCAAATTTTATAATCTTTCGAGATCTAGAAATTCGGAAACATTCTCTATTTCAACTCAATACTTTTTTTGGGGAAATTTCTACGGAAGTTTATATTTTGGATTTGAAAAAGGATATACTTCGGAAAACCAAAATTATTCCACGATTAGTGGCGCTTCAATTGATATTGAACCTTATAAGGAAAGGAATATTTTCTCTGATAAATATTTCGGAAATCTTGGAATTGGATTTAGAAAGGAGTTCTTTAATTACATACCTATTGGATTTGAATTTCAATACGGATATATGGAAGCAGGAAAAAGGAATACTCATATAACTTATAATCCGGAATATTATCGTGGTGCCATTCCTGCCAATATAAGCTCAATTTACATAAATGAGAATTTTTTTCAAAATAAAGAAAAAAATTCAGATTATTATCAAATAAATATTTTTGTCGGTATAGCATTATAATATTGAAACAATAAATTACTTCGCATAACAGCGACTAACCGCTGCGCTTCGGGACTTCGCCCTCGCTTGGCCTGCGACACATAGGCTTTCTGTCACTCGCTTGCATACGCAAGCTCCGTGCCAGTCCCTAACGTCCCTTCGGGACTCAGGGTCAGCCTACGTCGGTTAGTCTAGTTCGTTATACGCCATTAAAAATATGATAAAAAAAATACAATTTATTCTAACAATATTTCTGATTTTCTTTATTTTCATAAAAGAAATTAAATCAGAACACAAAAACAACATAATACAGTACTGTCAAAGAGATTATCTATTTGAGCAAATCTCAACCCATTTTAAAAACAACGATCAGAAACTTAGCGAAATTAGTGCCTTTGATTGCCTTCAAATAGCTGGTTACTACGACAATAAATACCTAATGTTCTTAATCAACACATTACCTTTCAAAAAGAATAAAGATTTTTTTGTTACTACATTATTAATAAATAACCCAACTGAAATAAATATTCAAAATTTAAAATACCTCTTGGAAGTAAAAAAATCAGATGTTGCTTATTTAAATTGGGTATTCGATATTCTTTTAAAAAATGGAAGTAATCATTACATAAAAATATTTGATGACTTCAATAATACATTTCATCCTAAAATTAGCGAACACATTGTAAGAATTAGAAAAAATTTGGATTATAAACCTTATAACACCACATTTGAATCAGTTTCAGATAAGAAAAAACATAAATCCCTCAAAGACGAAGAAATTAATAAAATTCTAATCGAAGAATGCAAAAATAGAATCCTTATAAATAAGGATATTAAATCTGATCCTGAAAAACCAATTATTTCATTTAACTTTTCTTTGGAGTGCTTATTCCTGGGAGATAAAGAAAAATCTTATGAATTATTTAAAGAACTTATCGAATCGAATTTGGATACAGACTATCAACTAGAATTAATTAATGTAATTAGTAGGTATAGAAAGAAGGATGATTTTACTTATTTCAAAAAACTATTTCATGAAAAATCCGAAAAAGAATTAAAAAAAAAATTAATATATTCAATGGATGGGTACGACGATGAACAGTATTTAAATTTCTTAACGGATTTAAAAAAATCAAACATTCTAGAAATGAATGAATTAGAATACTTAATCGAAAAAGTAAAAAACAGAATTTTATTTAAAAACATAAATTCCTTTGAAGAAGTCTTAAATATAAATCCAGATATTGTTATAACTGAAGATCCTTCGGAGAATCTACTTAACTTAATTAAGTTAAATGAAAAATACCATCAAGATATTTTAACTTTAGGCTATAAATATCTGTTAAAAAAATATCCAGACAATGATTATCTCAATTCCTATATCGCATCAGAAATAATGGATTTTAATGAAATTGCAATTAAAACCCACATGGAGAAAATAAAAAATGACAGTTACTTAACCAGCTTATACCTCGTAAAAAGGGGTGAAATAGAATTAAAAAATTTCAACTATAATAATTCTTTAGAAAATTACACAAAAATTTTGGAAAATAAAATTCCAGCTATCATAGAAACAAATTCAATATATTTATTAATTGAAAAATTAAAATTCATGATAAAATTTAACAGCGTATAACAGCGACTAACCGCTTCGCTTCGGGACTTACGCCCTCGCTCGGTCTGCGACACATTCCCTTTCTGTCACTCGTTTGCATCCGCAAACTCCGTGCCAGTCCCTAACGTCCCGTCGGGACTCAGGGTCAGGGAACGTCGTCTCCCCTAGTTCGTTATGCGTAATTGCTGAAGATCTTTGCTTAATAACAAAAAAAAACAAAAGTTAAATAATTTTCTCTATTTCAAACCACAAACCGAAAAATAGCTTCCAATTAAGTCAAAATTTGATAAACGCCAAAATCAAGTTTTAAATACATATTTCGATAAAAGCAGTTTCCTTTTCTAAAGCATCAAAAATCAGTATGAAAATACAGAAGCTTTGATTAAATACTATCAAAAACTATTAACCAAATATTTTCATCAAAGCAAAAAAATTAGAATTAAAATCATGATTGTATTTTTATTTTTTTTCCTTTATTTTATCTTAAATCCTTACTATTTCATAATGCTAAACGTTTACAAATCAAACGGAATCGCATGTATATTCGGAAAAGAAAATGCATTTGTCTTCTTATTTACATTAATTCCATTATCTTTAATTACAAATGCCTTTGTATTGAAAAAAGCATATATATACTTCACACAAGGAATTAAAGAAAACAATTTATTTATTTTAATTTTCGCTGTATATACAATAATCTACTCCTGGTTTTTGCTTTCTGCAGTAATGTTTACAGATCAAAATATTTCCTGCCGTTATGATTATTCTCTAGGCAATTTAAAAATAAAATCTCTTGATAATACTGTTAATATCGATGATAAAAATATTCAAAATGCAGGAACCCAGTTATCAAACTTTTGCTCAAAAAATCGGGCAAGGATTCCAAATATTAGCGACACTCAATTACTCAATCATAAAGAATCCCTCTCCAAAAAAGGCGATCTTATATTACTATTCAACGAAAACCTCAAAAGTTACGATTATTACACATACAATGGAAAAAATTTTCAAATAAACAATTCCCGATTAGAAATCCAAAAGTATCATTTTTGCATTCTAAATACACTCAAGATAAAAAGCATTTTAAGATTTGAGATCAATTAGAATCGCAACTACGCATAACAGCAACTTACCGCTTCGCTTCGGCACTACGGCCTCGCTCGGCCTGCGGCAAATCCTCCTCCTGGCATTCGCCTTGCTTAGCAAGCTACATGCCAGTCCCTAACGTCCCGTTGGGACTCAGGGTCGGAGGACTTCGGTAAGTCTAGTTCGTTATGCGCTATGTCTAATAATTCAATCAAAATAAGGAAAAAAAATGTCAGAAAAAGCAAAAAAGAAAATATTATTTAGTCCATATATTTCCACATACATAATATATCTAATAACTAATAAAAGAATATTAGCAATTATAGGTGTATTTTCCTTTGGATTAGGAATTACCTCCTTTCTCTATCCTGAATTATATTCTGAAATATTATTTTTTTTCAATATTTATTTCAAAGAAAAATCTGATACTCGAATTTTACTTCTATTATTAGGTTCATTCTCTTTTTCACTTTTATATCTTCAATCAGGAGAGAAAAACAAAGACAATATTCTATTAGATAAAATAACTAAAAACTTATTGGAAAAAATAAACTATAATAGAAATGAAACTCGCGAGTTAAAAATAAAACTAGAGAAGGTTCTCGATGGTCAAAATACAATCGTTACCAAGGAGATAATCACAGAAGAAGACAAAAAGACAATAATTCTAAAAACTATCGATAATTTAGAAAAAAATATTATTGAAAGCGTTATAAAAAAACACTTAAACGAAATGGAAAAATCTCAGCAGGAACCGAGAGTGAACTCTGAAATTACAGATTACTTACTAAAACCTGAAAAAAGAATTTTATCTGAAATCAGAAATTTGAGTTTAAGAGCAAATTTTAACCTTGCAATTGGAATGATTATTACAGCCGCTGGATTAATTCTTTTACTTAATACCGTAAACATTCTCGATACATCAGAAAATTTAAAGGAATTATCTCAAAAAGGAGATGAAACTAACTCGATTTTTCTAAAAAACATATTCATTTCATTCATTCCCAGATTTTCATTATTCGTTTTTATAGAAGTATTCGCATACTTTTTTTTAAAATTGTATAAAAGTGGGTTAGATGAAATTAAATATTACCAAAACGAATTAACAAACATACAATTAAAATCGATTTCCACAGTTATTTCACTTTCGTCAAATCAAACTGAGGCGTTAAGAATATCTCTAGATTCATTATCAAATACTGAGAGAAATTTTATTTTAAATAAAGACCAAACAACCGTATCCCTAGAAAAAGCAAAAACTGATACAAAGATTGTCAATAATCTCATAAAATATATACCGAAATATTTCAAAAACCAAAACTGACCAATTAATTCGTTCCAGTATATACGACACAGCGCATAACAGCAACTAACCGCTTCGCTTCGGGACTAGCGCCCTCGCTCGGTCTCCGACACATAGGCTTCTGGCACTCCTCTTGCTTGCGCAAGCGTCGTTCCAGTCCCTAACGTCCCACTGGGACTCAGGGTCGGGAAACGTCGAGTAGCCTAGTTCGTTATGCGCAAGTCATTAAATGCATTTAATTACTGTTTAAAAAATATATATATTTACGAAAAAATAAACCATCGAAAGGAAACTATTAACATGCATAACACATTATTTATCTTAGCGGATATACAATTTATTCTAGGAATAATAGGATACTCTGAATATGAAGATCGAATCAAAATTGCTCATTGGATATATGGAGACATTGAAGATGATCCAAGGTCTGAAATTCGAGAGACAAATTTCTCTTTAGAAAATAATCCAGATTTTAGTGAAAAAATCGTAAATAAAATGAAAGAAGAAGGATCAATTGAATTTAAGTGTTTTGGAATTTGGATATTTACTAAAGCTGATCCAGACCCATACCCCTCAGTTCCGCATGGACACTACAAAGATCAAAACAAATCTTGGCCTAAATTGAATCCATATACTGGAAAAGTTTTCAATGAAAAGGATCAGGAAGATAAATCACTGAGACTTACTAAAGAACAATTAAAAATACTATGGTCAGATGAAAAATTTAAATCGTTCTGTAGAGAGATGATCGTTTGGTATCTGGAAGAATTTCCGTTATATGATTTTCCAGTTCGAATACCATTAAGGTTCCCTAAATACAGATAATAGAGAACATAAAATTATAAAGACATTTCAAATAAATACAAATGAGTCTTCAAAACATGACCTGCGCATAACAGCGACTAACCGCTTCACTTCGGGACTTACGCCCTCGTTCGGTCTGCGACACATTGGCCTCTGGCACTCCTCTTGCTTGCGCAAGCGTCGTTCCAGTCCCTAACGTCCCGCTGGGACTCAGGGCCGGCCCACGTCGGTTAGTCTAATTCGTTATGCGAAAGAAGAAGCAAAACTTTTTAGATTAATATAGATCAAGAAATTTATTTAAATATAATTAAACTTTATAATATAACCGGGTTTTTATTGAATGAAAAAAATGATAGTAGAAGAATTTATAAAAGCTACAAATTCACGCAATTGGAAAAAAGTATTAAGCTTAACACATTCAAATTTCATAAGACATAGCTCTTCAATACCTAATGAAATTCATGGAAATCACTCTTTAGTAGAATTCCATAAAAATGAATTGAAAACTTTTCCTGATCTTGATGAAAAAATTGAGTTTTTAATTGAGGAGAATGATCTGGTTGCTGCTCGAATAAAATTTACCGGCACTCAGAAAGGTAAATTAGGAAAACTTGCTCCTTCCAATAAAATTTTATCCGCTTCATTCAATTGTTTTTTCAAAATTGTCGACAACAAAATTTCTGATACTTGGGTTGAGTATGACAATCTTAATGGATTAATGCAATTAGGGCATATTAACTCCGATTTAATTTAAACTTTACATTTTTTAAAAAATTTTATTCTTAATTTTCTTTTAAAAAAAAAGTTCTAAAATATTAAATAAAATATCATTAGAGAATGGGACTATTAAACTAATATCCAAATCCACTGTAAACTTCTTCCTTCGCATAACAGCACCTTAACGCTTCGCTTCGGCACTAACGGCCTCGCTTGGCCTGCGGCAAATTCCCTTCCGGCACGCTTCTTGCCCAGCAAGAAGGCGCGCCGACGCCAACACCTACTTCGTAGGCTCGGCTACAGGGAACTTCGGGAAGACTAATGCGTTATACGCAAGGTCGCAAAATTTCACCATGTTTATAGGAATAATAAAAATATAACTTGACCGTAATACAAATACGTAATACGATTTAAATATGATTAGTTTACGTCTACCGCCAGAACTAGAAAGAAAATTAGATTCATTTGCTAAATCTGAAGGAAAAAGCCGAACAGAAATTGTTAAAGATTCCATTCTAGAATACATTAAAAATCGAGGAATTAATAAAACTCCCTTTGAACTAGGCTTAGATTTATTTGGAAAACATAATTCTGATATTACCGATTTAGCTCAAAATAGAAAAGCATACTTACAAAAAGCTATTGGAAAGAAAAATGAAAAACGTAGCTCTCATTGATTCTGGTCCGATTATTGCCTTATTTAACTCAAAAGATAAATTTCACAAACCTACTTTAAAATATCTTAAATCATATACTGGTGAATTAATTTCTTCCTGGCCAGTAGTTACAGAAGTTGTCTACCTACTATCTTTCTCAGTCGAAGCTCAAGCTGATTTTCTTGAATGGATTGAAAGAGGAAGCATTCAAATTTTCGATTTAAACATTGACGACCTTAAATATATCAAAAATCGGATGAGAAAGTATGCAGATTTACCAATGGATTTAGCTGATGCTTCTTTAATGTGTATTTCGGAAAAATTAGGTATCGAAAAAATTATTAGTATTGATTCAGATTTTTCCATTTATAAAAACTTAAGAGGAAAATATCTACAAAACCTCTTTAAAATATAAATGCGACCCAGCGTATAACAGCAACTAACCGCTGCGCTTCGGGACTTACGCCCTCGCTTGGTCTGCGACACATAGGCTTTTGTCACTTCTCTTGCTTACGCAAGCGTCGTGCCAATCCCTAACGTCCCATTCGGGACTCAGGGCCAGCCTACGTCGGTTAGTCTAGTTCGTTAAGCGAAATCGGAAAAATTTAAAATTAGAAGGCTACTAAATGAAAATAAAAACAATAATTCTTTTGACCTTAGCTTTTGAATCTTGTAGAACTATTCCTATCTATAAATATGAAATAGAAGATTCAAAAAACAAAGTAAATTTATCAAATAAGAGTCTAAAGATCCTTTTTTTGGATGATGCTAGAGTAGGAGTAAACATAGATAATAGTATACTTTCACTTATTCCTTTATTTATTTATGGAAAAAAAGAATTACATTTTCCAGAATATGATGAAATTTCTGTAAACTCACCTTTAAAATATTTTATAGCCGACATTCTTGAAAAGGAAATTGGAAGCAAATTCTCTTTAAAAAAAATATTAATCACAGATGATAAATCCATACCTACCGACTTTACTATACAAGGAGTTTTACAAAAATCATTCTGTGAAAGAAGATTCTACACGTATGGATTAAGTTTATATGGAGTATTGTTATGGTACTTTGGTGCTCCCGCGATGGCAAATGAATGCGAAATAGAATTAAAAATTGCTTTTCTTGACTCAAGAAATAAAGAATTTTTCTCAAAAATTTATTCAACTAAACAAAACATGAACGTAGGTATATATACAAAATATTCAAATTTAAATAGAAACTATAGCGAAACTATCAAATTTATATCCAAACAAATAATAGAAGATATAAATTCGAAAATCAACAATTAAATAAGCATTTCCCGACTTCGCATAACAGCAACTAACCGCTTCACTTCGGGACTTACGCCCTCACTCGGTCTGCGACACATTGGCCTCTGGCACTCCTCTTGCTTGCGCAAGCGTCGTTCCAGTCCCTAACGTCCCGCTGGGACTCAGGGCCGGCCCACGTCGGTTAGTCTAGTTCGTTATACGCAAGCAAGGAGAATTCAATTGAATTACACAAAAGACACAAAACGTATAAAATCTTGGATTGAAGAATACCTAATTCCAAAATATCCGGAATTAGTACAACCTATGATCGATGCTTATGATGCCTTTGATCACTATCGTTACGGAGGTTACAAAGATCACGAACTATTGGAAAAAATAACATTAGTCGCTACTAGTCATAGGGGACCATTATATGAAAATGGAACGGATTTATTAGCACACCTTACACAATTTAGTGAAAAGGCCTGTGAAAAAGTTATAGAAATGTCAAAATCTTCTAAATCTCATGTACGCTTTAACTCAATACTTTCAGTTGATAAAGATTCTCCATTAGATTTAAAATTGAATCTATTTAAAATTGTCCTAAATGATAAAAGCAAGAGAGTTAAATCTAAAGCATGGGATTGGATTGAAAGAATAAAATTCAAAGAAATTTTACCTGATATGTATAATAGTCTAATCAATGAGAAAGATGAAGAATTGAAAAAATCAGGTTTATTCTCATATTATCTTCTCAAGGATGGCTTCTATTTAAGGGAAGGCTCAAGTTCAGAATCAAAAGAACTTACTGTTGTCATTAAGTCGGGATTAAGCAGTAGAACACTAACTCTAGATGAATGTAAAAGCCCAATTTTAGAAAAAATCATCAAAGAAATACAAAATAATAATTAATCTCCTTGCCTGCGTATAACAGCGGGGAAACGCTTCACTTCGGCACTGCCGGCCTCGTTCGGGCTACGCCACATTCCTCTCCGTCACGCTTCTCGCTCCGCAAGAAGTCGCGCCGACGCTAACGCCTCTGCGAGGCTCAGCTACGAGGAACGTCGTCTCCCCTAGTTCGTTATACGAAAGAACGGCAAAATTATATACTGTAAAATAAAAATTTCAATTTTATTTGCCCTATAATATTAATATAGATTCCAATTTTAATTTTAAACAAATATAACTCTATAAATCAAATGAATAAAAAACCAAAGAAAACTAACAAAGATAATGACTATTTTAATTATTCAGATTCTTGGGTTTTCGAATCGCTAGTCTTTTCTACAAAAGATGAGACAATATTGGATTTCTCTCAACTCATTGCTGCTGGTGATTCATTAAATCATGCCATTTTAACATTAGAAGAAATAAAGGATGCATTGATAAAACTACAAAGAAAAGGATTTATTCAATTTAGTAACAATATCATCAAATATACCGAATCAGGTAAAAGTATAATTAAAAAAAACAAGGAAATAAAGGGAGGTTTATTTTCTCGAATAGATATATGCCAAAAGGTATTAAATTCAAATATCAGTGAACAAACAAGTGAAAACAACATCAATTTTTTTGATTCTCTCACTGAAAAAGAAATTCATACAAATTATATAAAACATAAAAAAAAACTAAAGAGCAAAAGCCGTTCCTTCGTATAACAGCAACTAACCGCTGCGCTTCGGGACTTACGCCCTCGCTTGGTCTGCGACACATAGGCTTCTGGCACTCCCCTTGCCTACGCAAGTGTCGTTCCAGTCCCTAACGTCCCCTTCAGGGACTCAGGGCCAGCCTACGTCGGTTAGTCTAGTTCGTTATACGAAAGACGATCAAACGATATGAAACCAAATCTATTCAACTACGGAACTTCGGAACTAACTCAAGATGCATTTTTCGTTTGGCTTTTCAATTGGGCTGCAAAGGAAAATGAAACTCTAAATAAAGAACTTTACGAATGCGCTCATTCTTTAATTAAAACTTTAATAAATAGAAGTGACCTTGTTATTTCTCAAATAGAAATAGTAAAACAAGAAAAAGCAATAGATATCTGCATAAAAATAAATGATTCAATATTGATAATAATAGAAGATAAGATTCACTCAGGTGCACATTCAGACCAACTTTCTCGGTATAAAAAACTAAAAGAGAATTGGTGTTTCAAAAACAATTTTTCTCTATATTGCGTTTATTTAAAAACTGGGTCTGAAAGTCGTAAAAGCTTAACAAAAGTTATTAACGAAGGATTCAAGGTATTCGATCGATCAAATCTAATTATGAATTTAATCAACTATGACTATATTAAAAATGAAATTTTCACAGATTTTCTTAATTATATTCTTAAACTTGAAAAAGATGAAAAAAAATTTCTGTCCAAAAAAAGTCAAGACTGGAATTATTTTCAATGGATAGGTTTTTTCAAAGCCCTTGAAACTTATTTTGAGGATTCCGATTGGACCTATGTTTCAAATCCGAAAGGTGGGTTCATGGGTTTCTGGTGGAACTACATAACCTGGGGAAACTATCTCATTTACCTTCAAATTGAACATTGGCAATTATGTTTTAAAATAGAAAACGTCGTTGAAAATAGACAACTAATCAGAGAAAATGCTTCAAACTTTATAATTGATAATTCTAAAGTAAAAAATATTAATACGATTACTAAACCAAATAGATTTGGTAACGGAAAAACAATGACCATTGCAACAGTAGAAAAGCAAAACTGGCTAATAGAAAATAGATCAACTATCGATACTGAAAAAACCATTGCAAAACTAAAATATTATAGTGATTTTTTAAATTCTATTTCTAACGAATCGTCCTTCGTATAACAGCGACTAACCGCTTCACTTCGGGACTCGCGCCCTCGTTCGGTCTACGACACATAGGCTTTTGTCACTCCTCTTGCCTACGCAAGCGTCGTGCCAATCCCTAACGTCCCGTCGGGACTCAGGGTCAGCCTACGTCGGTTAGTCTAATTCGTTATGCGTAATCCCTATAGACTATTTTTTAGTCAATATCGACTATTTTTTAGTTGATGCATTTAAGTAAAGCTGTATCAATGAACCATGATACTTGATGGTATATTTGGGAATAAAACAGCTTCACGAGTTCTTCTACATTTATTTCATTACAATGAAATTCATTCAGCTGCAATAGCAAAGGATTATCAACTCGCTCCTACACCAATTAGGTTACAACTCGAACGTTTTGAAAATGCCGGTATTCTTGTAGCAAAAAATGTAGGAAGAACTAGACTTTTTTCATTTAACCAAAAATCGCCTTTTGTCAAACCTATTAAAGATATCTTAGCTATATTTTATAATTCATTAACTATAGAAGAAAAAGAAAAAATATTTTCAGAACGAAGAAGACCTCGGCTAAAAGGGAAACCTGTATATGGAAGAACCTAATTGGACTATTGTTGACGAGGAAGACCTTTGGAAATTTGTTGGATGGCATCTTGCAAATAAAGGAATTCATTCCGTTTTAGTTGGTGGTGCTGTCGTGGCAATTTATTCAAAAGGAGCATATCGTTCTGGAGATTTAGATTTAGTTGAACCTCTTTTATCAAAGGAGATTGAAATCAAGTCTACTATGGAAAGTATTGGCTTTAATAAAGTAAACCGTCATTATGTTCACCCAAAATGTCAGCATTTGTATATTGAATTCGTTTCTGCACCAGTATCAATAGGTGATGATTACAGAATTATTCCTGACGAAAAAGAATTCAAAGGAAAGATACTCAAAATTTTATCTCCTACAGATTGTATCAAAGATAGACTAGCTTCATTCATACATTTCAAAGCTAGAGAATGTCTAGATCAGGCATTGTTAGTTGCAAAAAGTCAAAATTTTAACTTACAAAAAGTACAAGAATGGTGTCTAAATGAGTCGAGTAGCGGTAAAGAGGCTTTCGATGAATTCATTAAGCTATATAAGAAATAATTTAATATACGGGACTACGCATAACAGCGACTAACCGCTTCGCTTCGGGTCTTCGCCCTCGCTCGGCCTTCGGCAAATTCCTCTCCGGCACGTCCCTTGCCTCCGCAAGTTACGCGCCGACGCTAACGCCTGCCTTGCAGGCTCAGCTCCGAGGAACTTCGGGTAGCTGTTTTCGTTATACGCCATGTTTCAAAAAATATGAAAAAAAGAATAACTAAATTATTAATATTTGTTTCGCTGATACTATCCGTTAATTCTCTATTCATCGAAAGATATTTCATTCGATTCCCTGAATATGAAATAACATCAGAGAAAATTCCAAAAAGTTTTGATGGCTATAAAATTGCTGTTTTGTCTGATCTCCACTATGGTTTCCTAGTTCCTGAATTTTGGATCAAGCATACGCTGAATTCTATAAATGACAAAAATCCGGATTTAATTGTAGGTATTGGAGACTATGTCAAAAAAAGAAATTTTGATCAGGAATTAATTAATGTTTGGCAATTGCTAAAAATCTTAAAAGCGAAAGATGGTGAATTTTTTGTCAATGGAAACCACGACCACTGGGCAAACGATAAATTGTCTTTAAAACTATTAGAAGAAAGTGGAAAATCCATTCGAAATAGAAAAGTATTTATAAATAAAGGAAATGAAAGAATACTATTCGCTGGATTAGGAGACTTTTGGGAAGATCATATTCCAATCGATGAAATTTTAAAAGGATCTAATTCGATAGATTTCAGAATTGCCTTGGCTCATAATCCTGATTCTTCAAATACTCCTCATTCCGAAAAAATTGATTTATTCATTGCTGGACATACCCATGGTGGACAAGTTCGAATTCCATTTGTAAGTAAATCTCCTGTTTTGCCAGTAAAGGACAAAAACTTTGATATTGGAATTAGATATTCTAGATTAAATGAGTTAGTTTTAATCTCTGCTGGAGTTGGTTGGTCTATTCTTCCAATTCGTTTTAACTGTCCGGCTGAGATTCCAATCATTGTTTTACGATCTAAATAGACACTAAATTGCGAAACACGGCGTATAACAGCGTCTTCCCGCTACGTTTCGGGACAAGCCCTCACTCGGCCTGCGGCAAATTGTCCTTCTGTCACTCGCTCGCATACGCAAGCTACGTGCCAGTCCCTAACGTCCCATTCGGGACTCAGGGTCGGACAACTTCGGGAAGACTAGTTCGTTAGTCGCAATGTTCTTAAATTATAATAAAAAATGAAAATTATTAGTTGGAATTGTGGCGGAGGATTTAGAAAGAAATTTAAGAAAATAGAAAAGTTAGAACCTGAAATTCTGATAATTCAAGAATGTGAAAATCCAGATAAATATAAAAGTGATTTCAAAGATTTTAAATATTCAAAATATATTTGGAAAGGAGATTCGGAAAATAAAGGCATAGGTATTTTTTTCAAAACAAACATTGAATTCAATGAATTCAATGAATTAAAATGGAATGGAATTTACGAAATAAACATACCAGAAATAAATTCAGATCACTTATCATGGCAATCAAAGGATCTTAAACAATTTTTACCCGTATCTATCAATAGCAATCTTAATATCCTCGCCGTATGGACGAAAGGTCGTGGAAACCAAACCTTTAAATATATTGGTCAATTTTGGAAATACATATTAGCGAATAAAACGCAAATTTCTGAAAAACCTACGATTATAATTGGAGATTTTAATAGTAATAAAATTTGGGATAAAATTGATAGATGGTGGAACCATACTGAAGTCATTAATATTCTAGAATCATGGAATTATAAAAGTTTGTATCACGAATTAAATATGGAAGAACAAGGAAAGGAAAAAAGTCCGACTTTTTATCTCCATCGAAAATTTGATAAAGCATACCATATTGACTATACATTTATTCCCAAAGGCTACATTGAGAAGTCCAAAATCGAAATTGGAAAATGCAATGATTGGATTAATTTTAGTGATCACATGCCTTTAATCGTAGATTTTGAAAATTAATTCACAGTAACAAAGAACACTGCGACTAACAGCGGGGAAACGCTGCGCTTCGGCACTACGGCCTCGCTTGGTCTGCGACACATTCCCCTCTGGCACTCCTCTTGCTTGCGCAAGCGTCGTTCCAGTCCCTAACGTCCCTGCCGGGACTCAGGGTCGGGGAACGTCGTTTACACTAGTTCGTTATACGCTATGCTCTTAAATTAATTATGAAAAAAATATCACTCATTTTTGGAAATGCAAAGTATCCGGGAAATATCTTAAATAATCCTACAAATGATGCAATTGAAATGGAAAAGAATCTTACACAACTAGGTTTTAAAACAATATTAAATATCGACTCTACAATTAAAGATATGCATTCATCTTTAAAAGATTTTGAAAATGTACTAAAAGAAAATGAAATCGGTTTATTTTTCTTTGCAGGTCATGGTATGCAAATTGATGGAGTTAACTATCTAAATGCAATCGATACAGATTTTACAAGTGAAAGTTACGCTAAACATACCTCTCTTCCATTAAATCTTGTAATCGATATTCTAGAAAAAAGTCCTATCTATACAAAAATAATAATCCTCGATGCTTGCAGAGACAATCCTTACGAAAGAAGCTTCAGAGGAAATGTTCTTGGATTAGCCCCAATCTTTGCACCTATAGGCACTATTATTTCTTATGCTACTTCACCAGGACAACTCGCATCCGATGGCAAAGGTTTAAACGGTGCCTTTACTGAAGCATTGTTGAAGCATATCAATACTCAAGATATTAAAATTGAAGAATTATTCAAGCGTGTAAGAAATGATTTAAGCATGATTACGAATAAAAAGCAAATATCATGGGAACATACTTCTCTTATGGGTGATTTTTATTTCAACTTAAGCATTGTTAACGATGAATTCAATTCAACTTATTCAAAAGAAGCTCTTGCTGATAAACATTTTGATTATTCTAGTAAAGAGGATATAATGGAAATAATTCTCGGACTAAGAAGTCATGATTGGTATAAGCAAAATCCAGTAATTCCAAAAATAAATTATCTAAATTTTGTTGAGTGTAAAAAAGATCATTTATTTATTCTCGGTCGAAATATTTATCAAGCTGCCGATGGAAATGCTAACAACGCTAAATCCTTTATGAACGCATTAAATATATTTATAAAAGAAAAAGATCCTGAAGTTATTTTCCATATCCTAAATGGAATGTTATTCGAAATCTATTTTGATTCTGAAGGTAAGTTACGAGATGAATATAAATTTGGTTTTGGAGAAGCATTGTATAACTTAATATCATTACCCGAACATCGAAATTCCGGCATTTTTATATATCAAAAATTATCTGAATATAATTTCTTAATAAATTTCAATCCAATAACATTACGCCAAATAGAATTTGTAGTAACCTTTTCAAATAACGAAGAAGACGGTTGGTTTGTAGAATCCCTATCAGTTGACGGAATTAATTGTCTTTACGAAAGTTCAGGGAAGAAAATATATCAATTTGAAAGTGACCAATATTATTCTTATGCAATCGATGTAAGAAACTTAAACGATATAATTTCGAAAAAAATTGGAGCTCCAAAAAACAGATTAACCTTTCAATTTAAAAACTTACCTGCAGAAGTCACAAGAGTAGTATTTCCATACAATTTTAGAATATTAAGACATCCAATCCATTGAACAAAGAGCACAGCGTATAACAGCATGTTACCGCTACGCTTCGGCACAAGGCCTCGCTCGGCCTGCGGCAAATTCCCCTTCTGGCATTCGCCTTGCTTACGCAAGCTGCATGCCAGTCCCTAACGTCCCGTCGGGACTCAGGGTCGGGAAACGTCGATTAGCCTAGTTCGTTATGCGTAATCGCTCAAATTTATTCCCAAAAACATGGGAAACACTTTTTAATATGCTAAAAATATCGAAAACAGAGGCAAAAGCACCATATTCAATCGCTTGACTTTTACACAAAAACGACCAATTTTGAGATATGGCGATAGTTGAACTTCTAGATTCAAACTCTATTCAAAACTCCTTAAAAAATTACAAAAAGGAATTGGATATTCTAGGAGTGGAGACCATTCATCTTTTTGGATCCGTCGCTAGAAATGAAGCAAGGCAGAATAGTGATATTGATTTCCTTGTCAAATTCAAGTCTGGAATGAAAAATTTTGATAATTATATTAATCTTACATTTCTACTTGAAGACATTTTTAAAGTAAAAGTTGATTTACTTACTACTGAATCTATATCTGGTTCTCTGAAAATTTCCGTTGAAAGTGAGTCAGTATTAATTGAAGTCTGACTTAGATTATATTAAGCATATTTATAATGAAATTCTCTTTCTAAAGGATGAATTATCAAAAACTGATGAAAATTCATTTCTTAATAATAATGTTCTAAAACGAGCCTTTGTTCGAAGTATTGAGATTATTGGCGAAGCCTCTAATAAACTTTCTGATTCTTTTAAGAAAAAGCATAATCAACCTGAATGGCGAAAATTTTCTGCAACAAGAAACCATTTAATACATGGCTACTTCATCGTTGATTATGATATTGTTTGGGATCTTGTTAAAAACAAAATTCCAATACTTGAAATTCAAATTAAAGAAATTTTACAAAAAGAAAAGACACTTTTTGATTAACTTCCGCGACTACGCATAACAGCGACTAACCGCTTCACTTCGGGACTTACGCCCTCGTTCGGTCTCCGACACATAGGCTTTTGTCACTCCTCTTGCTTACGCAAGCGTCGTGCCAATCCCTAACGTCCCGTCCGGGACTCAGGGTCAGCCTACGTCGGTTAGTCTAGTTCGTTATACGACATTCGTCGGAATAAATTTTTAAAAAAGAGAAAAATATGAAACAAAATATTAAGAAAATCCTATTTGCCGGTCTACTAGTCATCTATTCCAACTTAACTAGTTTAACTGCACAATCGTTACAGCCCATTCTAATTCGACCTTTCGGTGATTCTATCACTTATGGTGTTGGTTTTTCTGATTGGGGTAATTGTTACGTTTCACAAATAAACCAACAACTTTGTATGCCTCCTGCATTGGCTGGAGGTGGATATAGAGGATGGTTGACTTTACTTGCTACTCAAGGTTTAGGATTATATTTTACTACTGAAGGTTACCAAAGCGGTGGATCCTATTATTTACAATGGATAACTAATACTCAAACTCATGATGGTTATCCAGGTTATCGAACTGACCAGCTAATTCAAATCTCAACCTTCGCTAGTTTTTCTAACTTTACATTATTACATGCAGGTACAAATGATATTCTACAGAATAAATCTTACGAAACTGCTGCTATTAACCTATTTATTATTATTAATAACATTCTAGCAGCAAATACAAATACTACTGTCGTTGTTGCTAAAATAATTCAAATTTCCTCCATTAATCAACTGTTTTCAAATCTAAATTCCCAAATACAATTATACAATAGTCTTATTGATAGTAAATATAACGCTCTACCACCAATTATAAAAGCTAGAGTCAGGGTAGTAAATATGTTTAATCTCTTAAATGATCAAAATGATTACTCACCTGATGGTATTCATCCAAATGCTTTCGGTTATTTTAAAATGGCATGTAATTGGATGCAGGGAATAACCAATTCAAACCCTTCTGGACCTTGTAATGGATTAAACTTCGAAAAATTAAAAATACAAATGAATTCTAAAGGTTTTGATGACAATGATTATAAATCGCCAAAAGATAAAATAGAAAAACTAATAAAAGGAGAACTGTAGCTCCTAACTCTAACTCCGAACGTCGTATAACAACGGCGAATCGCTGCACTTCGGCACTTGCGGCCTCGTTTGGGCTGCGCCACATTCCTCTCCGTCACGATTCTCGCTCCGCAAGAAGTCGCGCCGACGCTAACGCCTCCACAGGAGGCTCAGCTACGAGGAACGTCGATTAGCCTAATTCGTTATACGACAGTCAGCAAATGTATGCCTCAGGACATGGGAAAAGCTGAAGAAAAATCGGGAAATTTCAGACTTGACAAAGCCAAAATATATATACTAAAATGTATATATGAATCGTGCAAAATTATTTAAAAACGGTGATAGTCAAGCAGTTAGACTTCCAAAAGAATTTCGTTTTAAAGGAAAAGAAGTCTACATCAGAAAAGACGGAAATTGTGTCATTATTTCTCCGATCGACGATGCCGTTGATAGATTATGGAAATCTCTAAGTGATTTTTCTGATGATTTTAACATAGAAAGAAATCAACCGAAAACTTTTGATAAGAGAAATTCTATATGAATCAGTATTTGTTAGATACAAATATTTGCATTTATATCATTAATCAAAAGCCTGAAATCGTTTATCAAAAATTCAAAAAAATAAGCCTAGATAACATTTTTATTTCTGCCATCACTGAGTTTGAACTTAGATATGGAGTTGAAAAAAGTCAAAAATCAGAACAAAATCAAAAAACTCTTAATGAATTTCTTGGATTTCTAAATATCATTCCTTTCGATTCTGAATCTGCTTCTAAAGCTGGTTCAATAAGAACAAAACTAGAAAAAAAGGGAGAAATTATAGGTCCCTACGACTTACTCATTGCTTCTCAAGCTATCGCAAATGATATTATACTAGTTACAAACAATGAAAAAGAATTTAAGAGAATTAAAGAACTTAAAATCGAAAACTGGATTAACTAGAATGCTGACCGTCGTATAACAGCGACTAACCGCTTCGCTTCGGCACAAGGCCTCGCTCGGCCTCCGGCAAATTCCCCTTCTGGCATTCGCCTGCATACGCAAGCTACATGCCAGTCCCTAACGTCCCGCCGGGACTCAGGGTCGGGGAACTTCGGTAACATTAGTTCGTTATACGACATTTCCGAGAGATCTAAAAAAGAACGGGCGTCCATGCCCGTAAGAACGAAAAAAGCGAGAAAAAGAGGTTACATAATTCTTGACAGATATTACTTACACGTTATATTACTCTAAGTGTATGAAATAAAAAGAACCGAAGAGATAGTTCTCTGGTTAAAAGATCTGGATAATGATGCAAAAAAGGATATTTTAGTTTCTATCGAAATTCTTAAAGAGTTTGGGCCTAGACTTGGAAGACCACATGTTGACACCATTACCGGCTCTAAAATTAAAAATTTAAAGGAACTTAGAGTTAATAGTAAAAATAGACCTTTTAGGATATTTTTCGTTTTTGATCCAAAGAGAAATGCCATTTTACTCATTGGTGGAAACAAAGCTACTTCTAAGAAATTTTATCCTAACATGATTAAAAAATCTGAAGAATTATACTCAGAATATTTGGGAGATTTGTAATATGATTAAGAAAAAGAAAGAATTAAAAAGTTTTGATACTGATCTCACAAAATTTGTTTCACAAGATATTATTGATCAAGCAAAAGCTGAGGCTCAGAAACAAATTTTCAAATTAAAACTTGCCGAACTAAGACAAAAACAAGGAATTAAGCAAACTGATGTAGATGGTTTTTCGCAAGTCAGTGTTTCTAGAATTGAATCTAGATCTGATATTAAAATCTCCACACTAGTCGACTATGTTCATGCATGTGGATTTGATGTTGAAATTAAAGCTGTTCCCAAAAAAAAGAAAAACAAAGAAGAATTTGTTTTATTAAGAGCCTAAGAAAACGCCATCCGTGGCTTAACTAAATAATTACATTCGGAAACGTCGTATAACAGCGTCTTCCCGCTACGTTTCGGCACAAGGCCTCACTCGGCCTCCGGCAAATTCCCTTCCGGCACGCTTCTTGCCCAGCAAGAAGGCGCGCCGACGCTAACGCCTACTCCGTAGGCTCAGCTACGAGGAACGTCGTCTCCACTAGTTCGTTATACGCAAGACCGTTAAGCTTTAGTTTTAAGGAAAAATTTAAGTAGTTGACAACGTAAACCAATTAAACTATTACTCTAAATAGTGGAAAAACGAATTTGCCATTATCCTCTAAAAAAGATCAAAGAACTGATAATGGAAGGAAAATACTCGGTAACGAGAAAAGCTCAAAAAACTGCTCTCGAACATTTTGGGTATGGAGAAGAGGATATTATCAATGATGTTCTAAATTTGCAAAATGCTGACTTTTTCAAATCTATGACCTCTCATAATAATCACCTACTCTGGCATGATGTTTATAAAAAAGTAAGTAACAATTTCAAAATATATATTAAAATTCAAATTTCTAACAGCAATACATTAGTTATTTCTTTTAAAGGAGACGAAAGCATATGAAAGATAAAAAATGGATCGATTGTCCTTCCTGTGGCGAAGTAAATTCTATGGTCTTCAAATCTGACGTTTCTGAAAACTATTTTGTTAAAGATTATGGAACTATTAAAATTAATAACTTAGAAGGTTATTTTTGCAAAGGTTGTAAAGATGGAATTTTCACAAGGAAATCTCAAAATCATATCAATTCCGCAATTGCTGAGTTTAAAGCAAAAAAAGATGCTGAAGTCACTGTTGCTGCTGATCTTATAAGTGTTGATGAGATGGCGAAGAAATTAAAACTAACTCGCCAATCTATTCACAAAATGATGAATATTGGTAAAATCAGATATGTCTTTGTTGGAGATATCAGATTACCATTAAAAAATCAAAAACTCTCTCACAAGTAACGGTCCAGCGTATAACAGCGACTAACCGCTTCACTTCGGGACTTACGCCCTCGTTCGGTCTGCGACACATAGGCTTTTGGCACTCCTCTTGCCTACGCAAGCGTCGTGCCAATCCCTAACGTCCCCTCCAGGGACTCAGGGCTCAGCCTACGTCGATTAGCCTAGTTCGTTATGCGTAATGCCTTAAATTTAAATCTCAGGAGATGCAAAAAAGAATAAAATATACTTGGAAAACTTCAAAAAAAAAGCTTGAAATAAGGTTATACCAAAGTTATACTAATTCCATGAAAACTGCAATATCTATTCCAGACGATTTATTCGTTTCTGCTGAAAATACTGCTAAAAAATTAGGGATTCCAAGAAGTCAGTTATTTGCAAAGGCACTGGAAGAATTTATACAAAATCATTCAAAGGAAAAAATTACGGAAAAACTAAACGAAGTTTACGCTAAGAATTTATATGATTCCGATAAACAAATTTCGAATATTTCAGTCTCCACTCTGAGAAAAAGTCTTAAAAATGACGCGTGGTGAAATATGGTGGGTCGATTTAGGAATCCCTTTTGGAAGCGAACCAGGTTATAAACGACCTGTTCTAATAATTCAGGACAATTCTTTTAACGAAAGTAATATCAATACAATCATTGTTGTCCCGCTCACCACTAATTTAAATATAGCTACCGCTCCAGGAAATGTTTTATTAAGTAGGAAAGATACAAATCTTTCAAAAGATTCAGTCGTTAATGTTTCTCAAATTGTAACTCTCGATAGAGAAAGATTCATAAACAAAGCATCTGAATTAAAAATCAAAAATATAAAAAAGGTAGAAGAAGGGATTAAACTTGTTCTTTCTTTGGAATAATCGGTACTACGCATAACAGCGACTAACCGCTTCACTTCGGGACTTGCGCCCTCGTTCGGTCTACGACACATAGGCTTTTGGCACTCCTCTTGCTTACGCAAGCGTCGCGCCAATCCCTAACGTCCCGGTCGGGACTCAGGGCCAGCCTACGTCGGTTAGTCTAGTTCGTTATGCGAAATAATTTAAGAAATTTAATGAAAATAATAAACAAAAAACCGAAAGAAATTTTTAGAAGAATAACCGTTACCCTTTTATTCTTCATATCCATAAATTTAAATGCACAATCTAGTTCGCCAACTGAAGCGAATAAACCGAGAAAAAAAATACATATATACATTGCTCTTACTGCTTTTTCAAAAAGTTCAATTAATCTACTCTATGCTATCTCTAACAATTTCTATTACGGCTTATCATATCGAACTGGTGATGAACCAATTCAAAAAGGGGTAATCTCACCTGGCATTTATGAAGATTCAGTCGATATTAAGGAATTTAAAAGAACTAGGATGAATGAATCTTGGGGATTGCGAACTCAATACTTCTTTTTTGGAAGCTTCTACGGTAGCTTAAATTTTGGTTTAAATAAAGCCTATAAAGAAGAGCAAAAAAACCAATTTTTTATTCAAAGTAACAATATTGATTTCAAACCATATCAAAAAACCACTATTTATTCCGATAGATATTCTGCTTCTTTAGGAATTGGATACAGAAAAGAAATTTTTGAATTTTTAATTATTGGTTCCGAATTTGAATATGGACACTTATCAACGAGAAGGATAAATGAGCATTACTCTTTCAATCCGCAATATTTCAATGGACTACCAGATAATTATGTTACAGAACAAGTTTTTCTAAGAGAAAAAAATCAAAACTCTCGAGATTACTTAAGTGTTTCTGTATACGCGGGAATTGCTTTATAACATTAAATTACTTCGCATAACAGCGTCTACTCACTGCGCTTCGGCACTTACGGCCTCGCTTGGCCTGCGGCACATTTCCCTTCTGGCATTCGCTCGCATACGCAAGCTACATGCCAGTCCCTAACGTCCCGTCGGGACTCAGGGTCGGGGAACTTCGGTAACACTAGTTCGTTATGCGTAATTTTTGAAAAATAATTATGAATAAAATCAAAAAAGAAAACAATGAAAATTCTAAAGCAAAGCAATTAAACCAAATAAAAGCAACTTTGCTTAAAAATGGAAACCCTCGATTCCAAATGTTTGTAATTTTAAGTGCTAGTTTTATCTGTGCTACGATTACTTCTATTGTACTTCTTAACTTGGGCCTTTCATTAATGTATATTAGATATCCACTTGCCATATTCACTGGATATCTTTCATTTTTTCTTTTTCTTCGTATTTGGGTAATTTTTGCATTCAAAGGAATGAATCTACATCCGGATGAATCTTATAATCTTCTTAGAATTGATTCTAATAGAAATCTTAGTAGTAGCAATATTAATAGCACTTCGAAAATTTATGATTTTCTCTTTGATTATGAACAAATATTTTTGGTTATATTTATCCTAATCATAACTTTCTCAATCTTCATTATATTCGCTTATGTTATATTTATCTCCCCAATTTTTCTATCTGAAATTATATTTGAATCGTTTGCTTTGACTTTTATTTACAAAAAAATAAAGAATTATCAAAGTATCGGATGGTATGGTGTCGTTATAAAAAATACAATTATACCTTTTTTATTTTTACTCGCTATAATCACTTTCATAGTTTTTGCAATCCAATCAGCTTTTCCAGAAATTAAAAGTATGGGTCATTTAATTGATTCAATTATTGAAAATAATTAGCAAAAATCAAAAACTACGCATAACAGCGACTTACCGCTTCGCTTCGGCACTTACGGCCTCGCTTGGGCTGCGCCACATTTCCCTTCTGGCATTCGCCTTGCTTACGCAAGTGTCGTTCCAGTCCCTAACATCCCGTTCCGGGACTCAGGGTCAGGGAACGTCGTCTCCCCTAATTCGTTATACGCAAGCCAGAAAAATTAGCTCTTAGAATAGAAAATTCGAAATACCGTTCAAAAATACAGTCAAATATATGTATTGACATACATACGATTAATGTGTAGAATTTAAATGTGGAGTTTGAATGGGATTCTAAGAAAAATCTAGAAAATTTAGAAAAACACGGGGTTGACTTTTATACCGCACAACTTGCTTTTCTGGATAAAAATAGAATCATTTCAAAAGACATTTTGCATTCTACTGAATCTGAAGAACGTTTCTTTTGTTTCGGTTTAATTCCAGATGGAATTATTACTGTACGATTTACATTAAGAGGAAAAAATATCAGGATCTTTGGTGCTGGCTTCTGGAGAGAGGGAAAAAAACTTTATGAAAAAGAAAACAATTTACACTAATACCCCAAATAACATCTCAAAAGCTATCAATTCTTCTCTGGTTATTGATGATTTTTTACCTCCTCCGGATAAGTTGATTATTAAAGAAGATAACTCAAAAGTTACAATATTACTAAGCAAGAAAAGCATTAGTTTTTTCAAAGATCAATCTAAGAAATCAGGTGTTCCGTATCAATCTATGATTAAAAAGGTTTTAGATTTATACGCGGATAAATTTGCTCACAAGTAAGATTGAATATAGATTAAGAACAACTAAATTCTTAATTATAAAAATACAAGAATTTGCATTTTAAAAAACAGGCCATCTGACCTTTCTGGCCAGCGCATAACAGCGACTTACCGCTTCACTTCGGGACTGGCGCCCTCGTTTGGGCTACGCCACATTCCTCTCCGTCACGCTTCTTGCTCCGCAAGAAGTCGCGCCGACGCCAACGCCTCCTTCAGAGGCTCGGCTACAGGGAACTTCGGGAAGACTAGTTCGTTATACGAAATTTTGAAAAAAATTACATTATAAGATAATACCGGTTGACAATATTATCGGAAGACAGTAATATCTTTTATGATTGTTTCTTTCCGCGATAAAGAGACTGAAAAAATCTGGAAAAGAGAATTTTCCAAAAAAATTCCGACTCAAATTCAGTCTGTTGCATACAGAAAATTGGTTATGATCGCTAAATCTACTGCTTTGGACGATTTAAAAATACCTCCAGCAAATAAACTTGAAAAACTTTCAGGTGATAGAGCTGGCCAACATTCCATTCGAATCAATGACCAGTGGAGAGTTTGTTTCAATTGGAAATCAGAAAATGCTTTCAATGTTGAAATCGTAGACTATCATTAGGAGATTTATTTATGAAAAAAATTCCAAATGTTCATCCTGGTGAAATTTTAAGTGAAGAATTTCTAATTCCTATGAATATTACTGCATATAGATTAGCAAAAGAAACAAAACTTAATCCGACACGAATTAGCGAAATCATTCACGGTAAAAGGGGAATTTCAGCAGATACTGCGCTCAGATTCTCTAAATTCTTTGGAAATTCGGTTCAGTTTTGGATGGGAATACAGGATGAATTCGAAGTCAGAGAAGAAGAAGACAAAATTGAAAAAGAATTAAGATTAATTAGAAATTATAAAGAACTACTTTCCGCTTAAGCTTTTCAAAACTTCGTATAACAGCGACTAACCGCTTCACTTCGGGACTTACGCCCTCGTTCGGTCTGCGACACATAGGCTTTTGTCACTCCTCTTGCCTACGCAAGCGTCGTGCCAATCCCTAACGTCCCGCCGGGACTCAGGGTCAGCCTACGTCGAGTAGCCTAGTTCGTTATACGACATAGTGAAAAATTAAACTACAATGAATTCTTTATCTAAAAAACAAATGAAACACTATATAACTTTTTAAATGGCAATTATAGTTTAAAAGATATCGAGTCTATACTCTTTGAATCAAAGGATATTGAATCTAACTTTGATTACAACGATTACATTGATTTACTTTCTATAAATTTCAACAATAATGCAAGTAGATATGAAGCAATCACGTTAATTGAAAAAAATATTGATATGAAGGAATACGAAACTTGGAGAATAAACAGAATATTTAACAATATTACTAAAAAAGGAGATAATTATTCTGATTCAATAGAGTTACTCTATGATCTATATTGCAAGGGATATTATTTCCTAGAAAAACTTGGTTTAAAATACGGCTTAGTATTGTGTTATCCTAAAG